>NZ_JATABI010000008.1:0-88357 GCF_036533795.1 Vibrio sp. M250220
AAGGTGAGTCTGCTGAAAAACGAAGAGCAGAGCGTCAAACAGACGCCAAACCGATACTCGATGAGCTTTACGAATGGATGACAACTCAACAAGTGCTTGAGTCTAGCCCGCTGGGTAAAGCGATAAAGTACACGCTAGGCCAATGGCCGAAACTTATCCGCTATATCGATGACGGTCATTTATCGATAGATAATAATCGTGCTGAACGCGCAATAAAACCGCTGGTTATTGGGAGAAAGAACTCTGGCTCTTCTCGACCAATCCCAATGGAGCTGAAGCGAGTGCGATGCTTTACAGTATCGTCGAGACCGCGAAAGCCAATGGTCTTATCCTTTACGACTATATGGTCAAGTGTATGAAAGAGCTGGCGAAAGCGGAGCCAGATATCGATGCGCTCCTGCCTTGGAACTTCAAACACTAGCAGTGTCGCCCCGTGGGATCATGGGGCGGATACGCATCATGTTTAATAATGCCGTTGTTTACACAAAAGGATTGAATTTGACAATGAAAAAACTAATGAAAAACATTACTACCGTTAGTATAGCTACCTTAGCGGCTCTACTTCCAAATCTATCTTCCGCTGCCGAAACGACTAATGAAAATAACTTACTAGGCTATGCTGTTGCTTGGAAACAAACAGCAGCAGAATATCGAGCACTCTATTATCAAGGGTTCAATGTGGCGAAAATGCACATTGACAAAGCACTTTCGGAACACAAAAAAGGAGACAAACCTTTAGCTATTGTGACAGATCTTGATGATACTCTGGTACTTCCTCTTGAATATTGGGGACACTTAATAAAACACAACAAGGATTTCTTCGAAGATCCAATTTGGGATGAATGGGTTCCAACTAATGGTATGATCCCATCGTTTGGAGCAAGTGATTTTCTTGAATATGTGAATAGCAAAAATGTCGATATTTTCTATGTCACTTCACGCAATCAAGGAGCTCCGACATGGGAGCTAGCCAAACAAAATATTCTGGCAATGGGATTCCCTTTGAAAGACGACTCTCATCTGACTGTACTCATGGACACATCCAACAAAGAAACGCGTCAGAAAGAAATTTTAAAAGGCTATAACGTCATTGTCTTTCTTGGCGATAACTTGAATGACTTTAAGCGTAAATACTACATCAAAGGTGATGTAGATGGTCGTATAGCTAAAATGGAAGAAGATAAAGAGCTATACGGTAGCAAGTACATTCTTTTTCCTAATCCAACCGATGGTCATTGGATCGCAGCTATTTTTGGTGATTCAGAGCCACTTCAGAGTAAAGAAAACCGAGAAGTCCTCATTAACGCCGCTACAAAATCTGCTTGGGACGGCAACTAATTTTAAATGATACAACTAACATTTAAGCCCCAAGTGGGGCTTAAATTGAAGGGTGCTTAAAATCTGGTGTCAGCCAAATTGGGTTCGCTATGTTCCCCCTAATTATTGCTACACTTAAAGTAAGCAGCAACTGTAAACTCGTCAGTCAGTTGGCTAAACTCACCGATAGCCAATCTACTCATATAGCGATGTCGCTCAAAGGGGCAGATCAAAGGACTGTCAGTTCGGAAATTTTGGCGGTTTGGGTGTAGACCCCTGTATAAGTCTAAGGATATAACAAAGAAAAGGGCTTCCATTTGGAAGCCCTTTGCATATGTGAGCGGATTAGCCCGCAAGCACGTCAGTGGCGACCTTGTAGCTTGGGTCTTCTTTGACGTTAATTTCGACCAGACTACCCGCCTTGTGGAGCAGTTTACGGCAGTCAGGGCTTAAATGGCGCAGATGTAATGTCTTACCTTGAGCAGAATAGCGCTCTGCAAGGGTTTCAATCGCTTCGATAGCAGAATGGTCAGTGACGCGTGAATCTGCGAAATCGACAATAACATCGCTAGGGTCTTTGATTGCATCGAAAATTTCTAGGAAATTAGCCACTGAGCCAAAGAATACTGGACCGTGGATCTTGTACTCTTTTGAGCCTTCCTCGTTAATGCAGGTATCCGCGTAAATGTGTTTAGCGTGCTGCCAAGCAAACATCAGAGCGGACGCAATCACACCGACAAAGACAGCGATAGCAAGGTCAGTGAGTACAGTAACGACGGTTACCAATACAATAACAAAGAAATCTTGCTTAGGTACACGACGAGCGAGTTTAAAGGTTGCCCATTCAAATGTGCCGATAACCACCATGAACATCACACCAACAAGTGCCGCGAGTGGAATCATTTCGATCAGCGCGGAAGCAAACAGGATGAACATCAGCAGTGCAACTGCCGCGACGATACCCGACAGGCGACCACGGCCACCTGAGTTTACGTTGATCATTGATTGACCAATCATCGCACAACCACCCATTGCCCCAAATACGGAACAGGTCATGTTTGCCATACCTTGACCGATACATTCGCGGTTAGACTGGCCACGACTGTTCGTCATCTCATCAAGTACTGTCAGTGTAAGCAGAGATTCAATCAGGCCGATAGCCGCAAGAATGATGGCGTATGGCAAGATGATTTGCAGCGTCTCAAATGTCAACGGTACTGCAGGGATCGAGAAAGTCGGTAATGAACCTGCTAGCGTTGCGGCTTCATCCCTTGACATAGTGCGTAAGAAGTCAACAACGGTACGTGTTTCCAGATCTAAGCCAATAACTAGAGCACTTACCGTCACGATAGCCACCAGTGATGAAGGGACGGCAGTTGTGAACTTAGGTAAGAAATGAATGATAGCCATCGTAAGCGCAACGAGACCAAGCATCAACATCATCTGGTCTTGTGGTAACCAAGTCAGCATACCATTGATATCCGGTGCTTTAAATTGACCAAGCTGTGCTAAGAAGATCACAATCGCCAAACCATTAACGAAACCGATCATAACAGGATGTGGCACGATACGAATGAATTTGCCGAGTTTAAATAGACCAGCAGCAATCTGTAGGATACCTGCGAGCAAGATAGCGGCGAAGAGGTATTGTACGCCGTGTGACGCAACCAGAGAGACCATAACAACGGCCATCGCGCCTGTTGCACCAGAGATCATTCCTGGACGACCGCCAAAAATTGAGGTGATTAGGCCAACGATGAAAGCGGCGTATAATCCGACCATTGGGTCAACACCCGCGACAAAAGCGAATGCGACGGCTTCAGGAACCAAGGCAAGTGCAACGGTTAAACCTGATAAAACATCATTTTTTACAGAGTGTTTTGAAAATTGTGGGAATTCAAACATGTTTGCTCAGTTTGGCTAAGTGGTTATAAGTAGTCTGAATTGTATTTAGTCGTCACTGGGCAAAATGCAATGTAAAAGAGCAGAGTGACTAAATGAAATACTCTCGGTGGTTAATTACGTAGAGTATAGATTCAGGTCGAGTCGGCGAATGCTACCGAAAAGTGTGATTAAGTTCAAGATTGGAGCCAGTATTGAACCATATTTGTGATCAATAGATGCAAATCGCTTAATCAGTTTCATTGTAGGTGTTTGCTTACATTGAAGTTTGCAAGAGATAAAAAAACAGCCTCTAACTAGAGGCTGTTTATCAACAGATCAGTGATGACTAAAACTGAGGTTTGGTCATTACTGCGCCAGCTTGGTTTGTAGCAACTTGGCTGCCTGCGCCACGAGACTGGTAACGGTCTTCTTTAAGCGGAGCTGAGACTACAGTGATCTCTTTCATCTCTTTGTTGCCAGGGGCTTTTGCCATAGGAGCACTTGCGTGACCTTTAAAGCCTTGAGGTACCAAGATTTCAGAAGTTGTGGCTTCGATAACTGGCTCAGCTTGAATAACTGTAGGTTCAGATTGCTCTACAACCTCAGCTACTGGAGCCGTTTCAACCGCTTCAACCTCAACTGTTTCAACTTCAACCACTGCAACTTCAACGATTTCGTTTTCAACCGCTGGAGCTTCATCAGCCACTTCAGTAACCACAGCTTGTTGCGCTTCAACAATCACTGGTTCTTCACGGCGAATGATGACTTTGCCCATTGCCATTTCTGGGCAAGCGAAACCACCTAAAGTGCTCGTTGCTGTTTCAACGACAACCGCTTCAACCACAGGAGACTCAACTTTATCAGCCTTCGCGTGTTTAGGTGCTGGCTTAATAATACCGTAGCTTGGCATCACTTTACCCATCGCCATCTCAGGAGAGGCTACGCCACCCTTACGTAAACGGAATGGGTTAGGACGACGGTCACGACCGCGACGGCGACGTTGTCCACTAGCACGTAAGTGACGAGGCGAACGACGGTTACGACGTTGTTTTGGTTGCTCAGCAGACTCTTCTGCTTCAGCTTCCACAACAGCTTCTTCGAACATCTCTGCTTTAGCATCGCTAGCAATCAGTTTTGCTTCTTCGTCAGCTTTAGCTTGTGCCTCTTGATCTTTAACACGAACTTGCTTAGAAAGTTTGCGACGCTGGCGGCGCTCTTTCACTTTTGCCGCTTTCTCTTCAGAACGTTCTTTAGCTGCTTCTGGCTTCTCATTAAGTTGTGCATCAGCCGCCAGTTTCAGGCCTTCTTCAGCAACTTTGCTTTCCTTAACATCGTCACGCTTGTTGCGACGTGGTTCCTGTTTAGGCTTACGGTTTTGTTGCTGCTTACTACGTTCGTTCGCTTTTACTTCGCTCTTCGCTTCGTCACGTGTGTTCTTACGCTTATTATCGCGCTTGTCTTCACGGTTTTCGTTACGACTTTCGTTGCGGTTATCGCGGTTGCTGCGACGACGGTTATCATTGCGATTACGGCGGTTACGGTTGTTACGGTTACCGTCTTTACGCTCGTTCTGCTGTTGCTTCTCTTGATCCTGCTCTTTTTGTGAAGAGCCGAAAAGGAAGCTGCCTAAAGCTTTAAAGAAGCGGCTTACAAGACCAGGTTGTGACTCTTGTTGTTCCGCGTTGTCTGCTTTCTTCTCAGGCGCTTTTACTGGGCTAGGAGCAGGTGCTGACTGTGTTGGTGCCGCGAAACCTTTCAGAGCAGGCTCTTCAATTTTCTTAGGCTTAATATCAACTTCTGCAGGTTCTTTACCTTCAGCCTCTTTCATTGCTTCGATTTTCTGAGGCAATAGGTAAGAGAGAAGATCAAACTCTTCGCCTTCGCGGATACGGATCACGTCAAAGTGCGGCGTTTCCATATCAGAATTTGGTACAACAGTAATTTTAACGTCTTGAATGCGCTCAATGTAGTTCACTGAGCGGCGCTTCTCATTTAATAGGTAAGAAGCGATAGGCACAGGTACAACTGCAAGAACCTGAGCTGTATTGTCTTTCAATGCCTCTTCTTCAATCAGACGAAGAACAGACAATGCAAGAGATTCGTTGTCACGAACTACGCCAGTACCTGTACAGCGAGGGCAAATATGGTGACTTGCTTCTGCTAGCGAAGGGCTAAGACGTTGACGAGACATTTCTAACAAACCGAAGCGAGAAATTCGGCCTATTTGTACACGTGCACGATCCATGCGAACAGAGTCGCGTAGTCGGTTCTCTACTTCACGCTGGTGTCGAACTGGAGTCATATCGATAAAGTCGATAACCACTAGACCACCGAGATCGCGTAGACGAAGTTGACGTGCAATTTCTTCCGCTGCCTCTAAGTTAGTGTTTAACGCTGTCTCTTCGATATCACCGCCCTTAGTTGCGCGAGCAGAGTTAATGTCGATAGATGTAAGAGCTTCTGTTGGGTCAATAACGATTGAACCACCCGATGGAAGACGAACTTCACGTTGGAAGGCCGACTCAATTTGGCTCTCTATTTGGTAGTGACTAAACAGCGGAACTTCACCATCGTATTTCTTAACACGATTTACGAAGTCTGGACGAACCAAACGGATGTGCTCAAGAGCACGTTCGTAAATGGTGTTGCTATCGATAAGAATTTCGCCAATGTCACGACGTAGGTAATCACGAATCGCTCGAACAATAACGTTGCTTTCCTGGTGGATTAGGAAAGGTGCCGCGTTTGCATCTGAAGCCTGCTTAATTGCGCCCCAGTGGTTCAAAAGCACGTTTAAATCCCACTCAAGTTCTTCTGCACTCTTACCAACACCCGCAGTACGAACAATTAGGCCCATACCTTGCGGTAGTTCTAATGTGCTAAGTGCTGATTTGAGTTGAGTACGCTCATCACCTTCGATACGGCGAGAAATACCACCGGCACGAGGGTTATTTGGCATAAGAACTAGGTAGCTACCCGCAAGCGAGATGAACGTAGTAAGAGCTGCGCCCTTGCTACCGCGTTCTTCTTTTTCAACTTGTACGATTACTTCTTGGCCTTCAGTAAGCACTTCTTTAATGCTTGGACGACCTTGGTAGGTGTAACCTTCAGGGAAATATTCGCGGGCAATTTCTTTAAGAGGGAGGAAGCCGTGTCTTTCTGCACCATAGTCAACGAAAGCCGCTTCAAGGCTAGGTTCGATGCGAGTGATACGTCCTTTGTAGATATTTGCTTTTTTTGATTCATGTCCAGGGCTTTCGATATCCAAATCGTACAGGCGCTGACCATCAACCAAAGCAACACGCAACTCTTCTTTTTGAGTTGCGTTAATTAACATTCTTTTCATTGATAAATCTCGTTGTCATTCTTTGTTTTATTACTTGTCATTGCTATCGCTTTCATGGTGCCAGATCCCATGGCTTAATCTTTGCAGCCTCCCGGCTGGAGGGATGCGCTCGGGCACTTCAGTCTCACAAGCTTTCTCGTTTAGCTTGTGAGCCGCATTATTGGCGGTAAACACTCAACATGATCGGCGACGAGTAGGGTGACAAGATTGTTAATTTCAAAAATGTCTTACGCCGTGTGCTGCATTTTGGTAAATTAACGGGCTACTCAAATTATTGCTCAAAAATGAGTTGGTTTGTTTAAAAGGCAACCAAATCACTTATTGCAGGGGTGAACTATAGCAGTACCCATTAAAGTCAGCAATCTGCTTTATAATAATTCGCTAAAAAAGCCGATTTTATTTTCCGTAAGTATCTGTTTTATAGGTTTTATTGAGCCTAATTTATGAAATTGTAATAAAGTCGATGAATTTTTATTCGTAGCGGATCTTGCATCCATTATTAGTTGAGCCATTTTCCAATATGTTGCGAAGAAAATGTGATTTTGCGCAACTTTGAATGATAGAATAATCAGATGAGTGAAATAAGAACAAAAGTCCAGTTTGTCGACATAGACGAAGATATGGCGGGTCAGCGTATTGATAACTTCTTACGCAACCAGTTGAAAAGTATCCCTAAAAGCATGGTTTATCGAATCTTGCGTAAGGGAGAGGTACGAGTAAACAAAAAACGTGTCAAAGCGGAATATAAGCTGAAAGCTGGGGATCTGATCCGAATTCCACCAGTCACCGTTGAAGAAAAAGCCGATGAAGTCGCCCCTAGTACAAAGTTAAATAAGGTGGCTGAGCTTGAGCACATGATTATCTATGAAGATGATCATATGTTGGTTTTAAATAAACCTTCAGGTACAGCAGTGCATGGCGGAAGTGGTCTAAAGTTTGGAGCCATTGAAGCGTTAAGGGCGTTACGTCCAGAAGCACGTTTTCTTGAACTGGTGCATCGCATTGACCGAGATACGTCGGGAATCTTGTTGGTGGCGAAAAAACGTTCAGCGCTACGTCACTTACAAGCGCAATTTCGTGAAAAGACCGTTCAGAAGTATTACTTCGCTTTAGTCATGGGTGAGTGGAAAAGCAGTTGTAAGGTTGTCAACGCCCCTTTGCTTAAAAATGAAGTTAACAGCATTGTGCGAGTGAACCCTAACGGTAAACCATCAGAAACTCGATTTAAGATTATCGAGAAGTTTGCCGATGCAACACTGATACAAGCAAGCCCTATTACGGGTCGTACCCATCAAATTCGCGTGCATACTCAGTACACGGGTCATCCGATAGCGTGGGACGACAGATACGGTGACCGACGTTTTGATGCATACACGGCGAAAGTAGGGCTAGATCGTCTTTTCCTTCATGCGGCGAATATTAAGTTTCAGCACCCTTCTAATGATGAATGGATGGAAATTAATGCGCCGATGGAACCGAAGTTAGAAAAGACACTGGTAGGTCTAAGAGCAAGTACTGCTCGTTAGAGCACCTCAAACCCTTGGTTGCGTAACATATCAATCAAGTCGATCAATGGTAATCCGACCAAGGTGTTTGGATCTTTGCCTTCGAGTCGCTCGAATAGCGCGATACCCAAACCTTCACTCTTGAAGCTGCCAGCACAGTATAGTGGTTGCTCTTTAGCCACGTAACTTTCTATTTGCTGTTGGCTTAGTGAGCGAAAATGGACCGTAAAGGTGTCGACCTTAACCTCTGTCTGCTTGGTGAGGTTGTTGTGCACAGCCAGACCAGTGAAAAACTGAATCGATTGACCACTTTGTTGTGTCAATTGCTCAATCGCTTTTTGCTCGGTAAGTGGTTTACCAATGATTCGACCGTCAATCACACACACTTGGTCGCTACCAATGATCAAAGCCGTTTCTTCAACCTGACATGACTCTGCTTTTCCTTTGGCTAAGCGTGAAACTAGCTCAATAGGTGTTTCGTGCTCTAAGGGTGTTTCATCAAATTGTGGAGAGGCAGTAATAAATGAAACTGCCAATTTATTGAGCAGTTGTTGGCGGTATGGTGATGTTGAGGCTAAAACTAGTTGGTAATTCTGCATTTTAATTTACAATCTAACAGCGGGTTAGTGTGAGCTTAATCTATATTATGGTTGTGATACTAGCTCTCTTGAGGAGAAGGAAAAAAAGTACAACTTTTTGCCCTTTTTCTTTGACTCTAAACGATTTGGAAGATAAAATTCGCGCCCTATGCAAAAGGTAAAAATACCGCGTACGATTGATCCGTCACGCGCTGCTCAAAAGCGACTAGATGTTGAAGGTATTATTCAAGTTAGTCTCTTTAAGCGCTTAGAGGAATCAGTTGAAGGCGTTAAACGCGACGCCCAAGTGTCAATGTCATTTGACTTAGATGAGCAGCGACTCGTTGTTATCTCTGGTAAAGCTAACATCGTGGTCGACTTAGAGTGTCAACGCTGTAATGAGGTTTTCGCACATGAGTGCGACGTCCAATTCACTTATACACCGTATTACGGTGAAAAGACTGAAGAGGAAGCACCGGAAGAGTACGATTTGGTAGATCTGAACGAGTACGGTGAAATAGACCTAATACAGTTAGTTGAAGACGAGTTCATTCTAAACTTGCCTCAAATAGCAATGCACGATGAAGCGGACTGTAGCGTTGATTCAGATAATATGGTGTTTGGTAAACTTCCAGAAGAAATTGTGGAAGAAAAGAAACCGAATCCATTTGACGTTTTAAAAAGCTTAAAGAAGTAATTCTTTAAGAACTTACATAGGAGTAGGGTCAATGGCCGTACAAAAGAGCAAGAAATCACGTTCAATGCGTGGCATGCGTCGTTCACACGATGCACTAACTACAGCAGCACTTTCTGTAGACGCAACTTCAGGTGAAACTCACCTACGCCACAACGTAACTGCTGAAGGTTACTACCGTGGCAAAAAGGTTATCAACAAGTAAGGTTGACCTTTGCAAAATATAACCGTTGCACTTGATGCAATGGGCGGGGATTTCGGTCCTCGCGTCACAGTGCCTGCCGCCGTGCAGGCACTGTCGCATTTCCCAGAGCTAAAAGTGATCCTTATTGGTGATCAAACCGCGATCACGTCTCAATTATCTTCTCTTGGTTATAAACAGGATACGCGTTTGAGTATCCAGCATACTGACCGAGTGATCTCCAACTCAGAAAAACCTTCTCTTGCACTTAGAAATAGCCACGGCACGTCAATGGCCACTGCAATTGAATTGGTCGCTGAAAATCAAGCGGACGCTTGCGTAAGTTGTGGTAACACGGGCGCTTTGATGGCACTGTCTCGTTTCAAGTTGAAATTGTTACCTGGAATCGAAAGGCCTGCTCTTATCTCTGCGTTACCTACCGCCTCCGGGGGACGAACCTGGATGCTCGATTTAGGGGCGAATGTATCAAGTGATGCCGATTCACTGTTTCAATTCGCTGTCATGGGTAGCGCTCTGGCCGAGCAATATTTGCAGCGAGCGCCTCGTGTCGCGATTCTCAATATCGGCGCCGAGGAAATTAAAGGTAATGACCTTGTAAAGCGTTGCGCGGAGATGCTCGCTCAGACTCATTCGGTTAATTTTGTTGGTTACATTGAAGGTAACCAGCTATTACACGATGCCGCAGATGTTGTTGTTTGTGATGGTTTCGTGGGCAATGTTTGTCTTAAAGCCTGTGAAGGCACAGCTCAGCTATTTATTGATAAGTTAAAATCGAGCATGATGACCTCATCTCTAAAGGGGTGGATTGCAAGAAAATTATTTTCTGGCTTATTTAATGAGCTAAAAACATTGAACCCCGACCAGTATAACGGCGCAAGTTTGCTAGGATTGCGCGGCATTGTCATAAAAAGCCACGGAAGTGCTGACGTAGACGCAGTCATCAACGCGATTGGTGAAGCACTGCATGAGGTCAAACGACAAGTACCCAGTCGTATTAGCGATCGTTTGGAAGCGGTTTTACTCGAGAGGCATTATTAGTCTTCATGTATAGCAAAATTTTAGGTACTGGCAGCTACCTGCCATCTCAGGTGCGTACTAACGCAGACCTAGAGAAAATGGTAGATACTAGTGATGAGTGGATTGTTACTCGCACGGGTATTAAAGAACGTCGCATTGCTGCTGAGAACGAGACAGTTGCCGACATGGGTTATATCGCTGCGAAAAATGCGATTGAAATGGCAGGTATCGATAAAAACGATATTGACCTTATTATTGTCGCGACAACAAGTGGCAGCCATACATTCCCATCGTCTGCATGTCAGGTTCAAGCCAAGCTTGAGATAAAAGGTTGTCCAGCATTTGACTTAGCAGCGGCATGTTCAGGTTTTGTATATGCTCTGTCTGTTGCGGATCAACATATCAAATCGGGCATGTGCAAAAATGTGCTGGTGATTGGTTCTGACGCACTTTCTAAAACTTGTGACCCGACAGACCGTTCGACCATTATTTTGTTTGGTGACGGTGCGGGTGCAGTCGTAGTAGGGCAGAGCGAAGAACCAGGCATTCTTTCGACTCACATTTATTCAGATGGTCGCTTTGGTGAGCTACTCAGCCTTGCAGTACCTGAACGTGGTAAAGACGCTGACAAGTGGTTACACATGGCAGGTAATGAAGTGTTCAAGGTTGCGGTGACTCAGCTTTCTAAGCTGGTTAAAGATACGCTTGCCGCGAATGACATGCACAAGTCTGAATTAGACTGGTTAGTTCCACATCAGGCGAACTATCGCATTATTTCTGCTACGGCCAAAAAGTTATCAATGTCACTGGATCAAGTGGTCATTACCCTAGATAGACACGGCAACACGTCGGCGGCGACGGTACCAACTGCGCTAGATGAAGCCGTACGTGATGGGCGTATCAAGCGTGGCCAGACACTGTTGCTTGAAGCATTCGGTGGCGGCTTCACATGGGGCTCGGCTTTAGTCAAATTCTAAGCCAGACGAAATTTATGATTAAGGTGCTTAGTCGCATCTTTCTTACTTTGTTTTAAGGAAAAGAAAATGAGCAAGTTTGCTATCGTATTTCCAGGTCAGGGTTCTCAAGCTGTAGGTATGCTCGCTGAACTTGGCGAACAGTATGACGTAGTTGAACAAACATTTGCTGAAGCGTCTGACGCTCTTGGCTACGACCTATGGGCACTCGTCCAAAATGGTCCTGCTGAAGATCTCAATCAAACGCACCGTACTCAGCCAGCATTGCTAGCTTCTTCTGTTGCTATCTGGCGTGTGTGGCAAGAGCTTGGCCTTGAGCAACCAGCTAACCTAGCGGGTCACAGCCTAGGTGAATACTCTGCGCTAGTTTGTGCGGGTGTTATTGACTTTAAACAAGCGATTAAGCTTGTTCAGCTTCGTGGTCAGCTAATGCAAGAAGCGGTGCCAGCTGGCACAGGTGCAATGTACGCAATCATTGGTTTAGACGATGATGCAATTGCGAAAGCGTGTGAAGAAGCAGCACAAGGTGACGTTGTATCACCAGTTAACTTTAACTCTCCAGGTCAGGTAGTCATCGCTGGTAGTAAAGATGCGGTAGAACGTGCAGGCGCACTTTGTAAAGAAGCGGGCGCTAAGCGTGCACTTCCTCTACCTGTATCAGTGCCTTCACACTGTGCACTAATGAAGCCTGCGGCTGACAAGCTAGCGGTTGCTCTTGAAGAGATCGAATTTAACGCACCTCAGTTCCCAGTGATTAACAACGTTGATGTCGCAGCAGAAACGGACCCAGTGAAAATCAAAGACGCACTGGTACGCCAGCTATACAGCCCAGTTCGTTGGACTGAAAGCGTGCAACTGATGAGTGAGCAAGGTGTTGAGACGCTATTGGAACTTGGCCCTGGTAAAGTTCTCACTGGCCTGACAAAACGCATTGTTAAGACGCTAGGCGGCGCAGCTGTGAATGATGTTGCATCTCTAGAAGCTGCTAAGTAATAAAGAATTTAAGGAATAACGAACATGATGAACCTAGAAGGCAAGATTGCTCTAGTAACTGGTGCTAGTCGTGGTATTGGTCGCGCTATCGCTGAACTGCTTGTTGAGCGCGGTGCAACCGTTATTGGTACAGCAACGTCTGAAAGTGGTGCTGCGGCGATCAGCGAGTACCTTGGTGAAAATGGTAAAGGTCTCGCACTAAACGTAACTGACGTTGAGTCAATTGAAGCAACGCTTAAGACTATTAACGACGAGTTCGGTGCAATCGACATTCTAGTGAACAACGCTGGTATCACTCGTGATAACCTACTAATGCGTATGAAAGACTCTGAGTGGGATGACATCATCGACACTAACCTAACGCCAATCTTCCGTATGTCTAAAGCAGTACTACGCGGTATGATGAAGAAGCGTTCAGGTCGTATTATCAACGTAGGTTCTGTTGTTGGCACTATGGGTAATGCAGGTCAAGCAAACTACGCAGCAGCAAAGGCGGGTGTTATCGGTTTCACTAAATCGATGGCTCGTGAAGTGGCTTCACGCGGTGTAACGGTGAATACGGTTGCTCCTGGTTTCATTGAAACTGATATGACGAAAGCGCTAAATGATGAGCAACGCGCAACCACACTGGCGAACGTTCCAGCTGGTCGTCTAGGTGATCCACGTGAGATTGCTTCAGCAGTAGTATTCCTTGCTTCTCCAGAAGCAGCTTACATTACTGGCGAAACTTTGCATGTAAATGGCGGCATGTACATGGTGTAAAACGCTTTCCTGGCAGAAAAGATGAACTTTTTCATTAATTTTCACTCAAATTTCTGCCAGCTAAGTGAATTTGCACGATTTGTCGTCAACTAGGCTACTTATTGTCATAAAAATAGCCTATAGTTTGTGGTTGATGACGAGAACATGCGCAAGATTTGTGCATGATTTAAGTCAAAAATGTATTGAATTTCGGTTAAAATCGCTAAAATTGTGGTTTGACCAGCAAGGTCCCTCTTGCAACTTTCAGTAGTTCGAATAAACTACGGAATCATCGCATTAGGCGAAATCTGTAAAGGAAAAGAAAAAATGAGCAACATCGAAGAACGCGTAAAGAAAATCATTGTTGAGCAGCTAGGTGTAGACGAAGCTGAAGTTAAAAACGAAGCTTCATTCGTTGACGATCTAGGTGCTGATTCTCTAGACACTGTTGAACTAGTAATGGCTCTAGAAGAAGAATTCGACACTGAGATTCCAGACGAAGAAGCTGAGAAAATCACTACTGTTCAAGCTGCAATCGACTACGTAAACAGCGCTCAGTAATATCTCTCCCAGGCGGCCTTCTGGCCGCCTGTGTTCTTTTTAACACTTCTATCCTTCCATAGAATCATTTCAATTCCGGAGAATAAAATCGTGTCCAAGCGTCGTGTTGTTGTCACTGGCATGGGTATGTTGTCACCGGTAGGCAACACCGTAGAATCATCTTGGAAAGCCTTGCTAGCTGGTCAAAGTGGTATTGTAAATATTGAACACTTTGATACCGAAAATTTCTCAACTCGCTTTGCGGGCCTAGTGAAAGACTTTGACTGTACTGAATACATGTCTAAGAAAGATGCGCGTAAAATGGATTTATTCATCCAGTACGGCATTGCAGCTGGTATCCAAGCTTTAGATGACTCTGGTTTACAAATCAACGAAGAAAATGCACCTCGTGTAGGCGTAGCGATTGGTTCAGGCATCGGTGGTCTAGATCTCATCGAAGCAGGCCATACTGCTCTTGTTGAAAAAGGCCCACGTAAAGTTAGCCCATTCTTCGTTCCATCAACCATCGTTAACATGGTTGCAGGTAACTTATCTATTATGCGTGGTCTTCGCGGTCCTAACATCGCGATCTCGACGGCGTGTACTACTGGCCTTCACAACATTGGTCATGCAGCTCGTATGATTGCATACGGTGATGCTGATGCAATGGTTGCTGGCGGTGCTGAAAAAGCGTCTACGCCACTCGGCATGGCAGGCTTTGGTGCAGCGAAAGCACTGTCAACTCGTAACGATGAGCCACAAAAAGCTTCTCGTCCTTGGGATAAAGACCGCGATGGTTTCGTTCTCGGTGACGGTGCAGGCATGATGGTGCTTGAAGAGTACGAACACGCCAAAGCGCGTGGTGCGAAGATTTATGCTGAGCTTGTTGGCTTTGGTATGTCTGGTGACGCTTACCACATGACTTCACCTAGTGAAGACGGTTCAGGTGGTGCGCTAGCAATGGAAGCCGCGATGCGTGATGCTGGTATTACTGGTGTTCAGGTAGGCTACGTTAACGCTCACGGTACATCAACTCCAGCAGGTGATGTGGCAGAAATCAAAGGCGTTAAGCGCGCTCTAGGTGAAGAGGGTGCTAAACAAGTTAAGGTGTCTTCAACGAAATCGATGACTGGTCACCTACTTGGTGCTGCGGGTTCGGTTGAAGCTATCATTACTGTAATGTCGCTTGTTGATCAGATTGTTCCACCAACAATCAACCTAGACAATCCAGAGGAAGGCCTAGATATCGATCTTGTTCCTCATACAGCTAAAGAAGTATCGATGGAGTATGCAATTTGTAACTCGTTCGGCTTTGGCGGTACTAACGGTTCGTTAGTCTTTAAAAAGATCTAATTAGACTTTTTCTGGTTTAAAACGGCTTAATGCTTTGGCATTAAGCCGTTTTGTTATTTAATAAGCCAAGATTTTCACGCGCTTCGATGCCAGACAAATATAAGGAAGTGACATGTTCTTGGTTAACGGCAGTCCCTCTGATTTTATCTCTTTAACCGATCGATCATTCCAATACGGCGATGGCTGTTTTACCACTATGCTGACAAGAAATGGCACCATTCAATACTGGTCATATCATAGAGATCGCATGAACGCTTGCTTGGACTTGTTACAAATCCCTCATCCTGATTGGCAGCAGGTAGAGCAGTGGTTGGACAGAGTGGTGAGATCAGATAATAGGGCTGGTATCAAACTCCATATTAGTCGTGGCGAAGGGGGCAGGGGATATAGCCCTACTCAAGTGGACTCACCAAATGTTACTATTAGCGACTTTATTTATCCGCCTCATTATGAACAATGGCTAGAGCAAGGATTGTCGCTCGGTATATGCACTACGCGGCTTGGACACAACCCACTATTGGCTGGTCATAAGCACAACAATCGTCTTGAACAGGTGCTACTGAAAGCCGAAATGGATGGCGCTCATTTACCTGATGGTATTGCACTCGATATCGATGATCATGTCATAGAAACTACCATGGCAAACGTGTTTTGGCTTCGCGGTAACCAGTTATGTACTCCTGATCTCTCTAAGTCGGGGGTTTCGGGTGTGATAAGACGGGTCATTTTGGAGTGGGCCAAGGCGAATGGCATCGCAATCGAAGTCAGCAACTTCGCTTTGACAGATGTGCTAGACGCCGACGAAGTATTTATCACCAACTCAATTCTTGGTGTTGCACCGGTAAACCAGATAGGTGAAAAGACGTTTGCAATAGGAACAATAACTAAACGAATTCAGGAGATGGTTAACTCGTGATTAAAAAAATCACTCTTTTTCTGCTATTGGTAGTCGCACTCGCTGCGGCTGGCTACTTCTATGTTGCCAAGCAGGTTCAACACTATGTGGATCAACCTATAAAGATCGAACAAGCCGAAATTTTCACGATTGAATCAGGAACGAGTTTTAATCGTGTTTTGGCTAATCTAACCAAAGCTGATTTGATAGAAACGAGCGATATGGTTCAGTTCGTACGCCGTTTTCATCCCGAACTCACCCAGCTTAGGGCAGGAACCTACCTTCTTGAGCCTGGCCTTGATCTTAAGCAAGCCTTGATGCAATTTAAACAAGGTAAAGAGCATCAGTTTGCGATCACTTTTGTCGAAGGTTCTACATTCAAAGAGTGGCGAGAAATTTTAGAAGTATCGCCATACTTAGAACACGAGTTAATGGGACTCAGTGAGGCCGAAATCGCGGAGTTAGTGGGTTTACCACATCAAAAGCTTGAGGGTTTGCTACTCGCAGAAACATACCACTACACATTTGGTGCGTCCGATCTTGATATTATCAAGCGAGCTGCGGCTAAGCTTCAGGCAGTGCTTGATGATCACTGGGAAAAACGTCAGGCGAATTTACCCCTTAAAACATCGTACGAGGCCCTAATTCTTGCCTCTATTATAGAGAAAGAGACGGCTGTTGAATCGGAGCGTGAACGTGTTGCCGCAGTGTTTATAAATCGCCTCAATAAACGTATGCGACTACAAACGGATCCTACGGTTATCTATGGCATGGGAGACAAGTACGACGGCAATATTCGCAAAAAAGATCTGCGTACTCCGACACCTTATAACACCTATACCATTTTTGGATTGCCGCCAACACCGATCGCTATGCCTGGTGAGGCCTCCATCGCCGCAGCGTTGAATCCTGAAGATAGCAACTATCTTTATTTTGTCGCAAGCGGTAAGGGTGGTCACGTTTTCTCTAAAACATTGGCTGAACACAACCGCGCTGTTCAAGCGTATCTAAAACAATTAAGAAGTAACAAATGAAAAACGCAAAATTCATCGTTATCGAAGGCCTAGAAGGGGCTGGTAAAAGCACGGCGATTCAAGCTGTTCTAGAAACTCTCAAACAGGCGGGGATTGAGCGTATTCAGCAGACACGTGAGCCTGGTGGTACCGCATTGGCGGAAAAACTTCGTACCCTTGTGAAACAAGATCACCAAGGTGAAGAGTTGCAGGACATGACGGAACTGCTATTGATGTATGCTGCCAGAGTTCAATTGGTTGAGAATGTGATAAAGCCAGCCCTTGCTGATGGTGTCTGGGTGGTTGGTGACCGTCATGATATGTCTTCTCAAGCTTATCAAGGTGGTGGCCGTCAGATTCCTCATGAAACCATGCAGGCCCTCAAAAAAACTACCTTGGGAGATTTCAAACCCGACTTAACGCTTTATCTTGACCTCGATCCTCGTGTCGGCTTAGAGCGTGCTCGAGGGCGTGGTGAGCTTGACCGCATTGAAAAAATGGACATGAGCTTTTTTGACAGAACACGCGAACGCTACTTGGAAATTGCTGATCAAGATGATTCTGTTGTGATTATCAATGCAGAGCAAGCTATTGCAAAGGTTGCTGCGGATATCTCTGCCGTGTTAAGTGATTGGGTGAACGCGTAGCCTATGAACCAACTTTATCCTTGGCTGGCTGGCTTATGGCAGGAGTGGCAGGCAAATCTACAAACTGACCGTTTTTCTAACGCGTCTCTTGTCGTCGCGCAACAAGGGATGGGTATCGAGCAACTAATCGAGCAGTTTAGTCGGGCTGTGATGTGTCAAAACTATCCCGCTGAGGCTTGTGGGTTTTGCCACTCATGTCAGTTGATGGAGTCTAAAAGCCACCCTGACTATCACATCATCCAGCCTGAAAAAGAGGGCAAGACGATCACTGTCGAGCAGATTCGCCAATGTAATCGACTCGCGCAGGAATCGTCACAGCTATCTGGGGCAAGGTTGTTTGTTATTTATCCTGTCGAAGCGATGAATGAGTCGGCGGCGAATGCCCTGCTTAAAACGTTAGAAGAGCCTTCTTCGAGCTGTATGTTCTTACTGGTAACACATCGTTCACATTCACTATTACCAACAATTACTAGCCGTTGTCAGCAGTGGCACTTGGCCGCTCCTGAATCTCAATCGGTTGCCAAATGGTTAAGCGAACAGTCGATTGGTGAAGTGCCTGCTTATGCTGCCCATATTAATGGTAATGCGCCTCTCGCGACATTGACGTTTGTTCAACAGGGTAAAGTGAGTCACTATCTTGAACTCGAATCGCAGTTTCTTGCCCTATGCCGACAGCAAGGGGACGTTGTCAAATTGGCTAAAGATCTTGCTCAAGAGCCTAGCGAATCACTGAATTGGGTATGGTATCTGCTTGCAGATGCACAAAAGGTTCACTACGGTTTGCACACCTCGTCTTTTACACCAGGGGCTGCTCAAGTAGCACAGCTAGTGGACTATCAGAAGTTGTATACACAGACTGAGGAATTAATCAAACTCATAGAGCAGCTTAGACTACACTCCGGGTTAAATGCTGAGTTGCTTATTCTTGATTGGCTGTTCAAATTTAATGGGGACATATGTTCGTAGATTCTCACTGTCACTTAGACAAATTAGATTATCAAGAGCTACACAATGGTATAGAGGATGTGGTTGCTAAGGCGAAAGCGGCCAATGTGACTGATCTGCTGTCTGTTGGTGTTACGCTTGACTCTTTTCCTAATATGATTGAGTTGATTGAACCATACGATAATGTCTATGCATCTTGTGGTGTTCATCCTCTCGATGTTGAGAGCGATTTCGCACTCGATCAACTTCATGAATATGCCTCTCACCCCAAAGTTGTGGCTATTGGTGAAACGGGTCTTGATTACCACTACCAGCCTGAGACCGCAGAACTTCAAAAGCTGCGCTTTGAGCAGCAAGTTGAGTTGGCGGTAAAACTGAACAAGCCGCTCATTATCCACACTCGCAATGCACGTCAGGATACATTGAATATTTTGGCGAATGGCCATGCGGAAAAATGTGGAGGGGTTATTCATTGTTTCACTGAGGATCTTCCTTTCGCTCAAGCCGCAATGGAAATGGGTTTTTATATATCAATTTCTGGGATCGTGACTTTTCGCCAAGCCACCGAGCTGAAAGAAGTTGTGAAAGCTTTACCACTTGAAAGGCTGCTTATTGAGACCGACTCACCTTATTTAGCTCCCGTTCCTCATCGAGGTAAACAGAACCAACCAGCGTATGTAGTGGAGGTGGCTTCCTACATTGCACAGCTTAAAGGGTGTTCACTCGGTGAGGTTGGGCAAAAAACCAGCGAAAACTTCAGGAATCTTTTTTTGTGATAGAAAAAGAGATTTGTAAGAAAAAGGAGCACAAGCTCCTTTTTTTTTGTGTCCAAGATCACGTGCTACCGTTTTTTTTAGCCTTGTTTACTAAATATGTTGAAGATGAGAATTAAAAATGTACGGGTTGTAATTTTGTTACATGAAATAACAACCGTGTCTATTTTATTTACCGATCGAAATTAATAAGTGTCATTAATTTTATTAATAAAAACAAGATGTTATTAAGGTGAAATCCATTTCAAATCAGCTTTTGGATTGTGATCTATATATTAGTTTGAAACTAAATTTCGTAACTCGCTAGAAAGTTTGATTACCAGCAATATATATTTAGAGGCAGAAAATATACTGTCATATGTGGTTACATTTTCTTTGGGTGCTAACATTTAAGGCTACGGGGGTGTGCCGTTAGAGCCCAATAATTCTTATAATTTTTCAGGAGCATAAACATGTTTAAGAACCTTTTTGCTAACCTGCAAAAAGTTGGTAAAGCTCTGATGCTACCAGTATCGGTGTTACCAGTTGCAGGTATTTTATTAGGTGTAGGCGCTGCCGACCTAGGCTTTATTCCAGATATCGTATCGAATTTGATGGAACAAGCGGGCGGTTCAGTATTTGGTCAAATGGCACTACTGTTCGCAGTAGGTGTGGCACTTGGCTTTACTAACAACGACGGTGTAGCTGGTCTTGCTGCAATCGTTGGTTACGGCATCATGACTGCAACACTAGGCGTAATGGCTGGTGTTATGGGTGTTGAGAAAATCGATACTGGTGTTCTTGGTGGTATCCTAGTAGGTGGTGTTGCTGCATGGGCATTCAACCGCTTCTTCAAGATCCAACTTCCAGAATACTTGGGTTTCTTCGCTGGTAAACGTGCTGTGCCAATCATCACTGGTTTTACTGCGATTGGTCTTGGTATCGTTCTTTCAGTTGTTTGGCCTCCAATCGGTGGTGCTATCGCATCATTCTCTGACTGGGCTGCTCACCAAAACCCACAAGTTGCATTCGGTATCTACGGTATCGTTGAGCGTTCACTAATCCCATTCGGTCTTCACCACGTATGGAACGTACCATTCTTCTTCGAAGCAGGTACTTGTGTTAACGCTGCTGGCGAAACTCAAAACGGCGTACTTACTTGTTACCTAGTGGCTGATGAGGCTTCTCGTGCTGCGGGCAATGGCTTCGGTCAGCTAGCGGGTGGTTACATGTTCAAGATGTTCGGTCTACCAGCTGCTGCTATCGCTATCGCTCACTCTGCTAAACCAGAGAACCGTGCGAAAGTAATGGGTATCATGGCTTCTGCTGCACTGACTTCATTCCTAACAGGTATCACTGAGCCAATCGAGTTCTCATTCCTATTCGTTGCTCCTGTGCTTTACGGAATTCACGCTCTACTAGCTGGTTCTGCGTACGTTGTTGCTAACACTCTAGGTTTTGTACACGGTACTTCATTCTCACACGGTCTAATCGACTTCCTAGTTCTTTCTGGTAACTCTCAGAAGATGGGTCTGATGGTTGCTGTAGGTCTAGTTTACGCTGCAATCTACTACGTGGTATTCCGCGCAGTTATCAAAGCGATGGATCTTAAGACTCCTGGTCGTGAAGATGAAACAGAAGAGACTTCAGTTGCTACTGGTTCTGACCTAGCTGGTGAACTTGTTGCTGCATTCGGCGGTAAAGCTAACATCACTGGTCTTGACGCATGTATCACTCGCCTACGTGTTGCCGTTGCAGACACAGCAGCTGTTGACCAAGACAAACTAAAACAGCTAGGCGCTGCAGGTGTTGTTGTTGTAGCAGGTGGTGTTCAGGCTATCTTCGGTACTAAGTCTGACAACCTGAAAACAGAAATGGATGAGTGGATTCGTAACCACGGTTAATCTATCCCCATACTGATTAAAAGGAGGCATTAGCCTCCTTTTTACTTTCATGCTCTGAAGATGTATCGGTGTACGACTAAAAGCGCCAGCTAATCCCAAGATTTGCGGAGAATTGGTTCATCCAATCTGTTTGGAATTTAATCACGCAGGAGTCATTACTACTGTTGTTGAATTGGCATATTCCAGTGGTTTCGTTATCCACGACCGTTCCTAGCCAACGAATATGAGTGTTAAGCGCAAGTGAGTCTGACACTCGGTATTCAATTCCCGTAAAGATATTCGCTGAAAAACCTACTTCGTCTTTAACCCAATCCGCATTGATATACGATGCTCCAAGCCCGATACCCAAGTAAGCTGAGATTTTGTCCTCGACCGGATAGTAGATGCTGCTTTGCAGATGCAAGTAGTGGATGGATGAGTTGAGGTTGATGTTTTCCACTTCACTATTTTGCTGGCTGTAGAATAGCCCAATGCGACCGTTGTCAATATCACTTTCAATGGACAGAGCAAAGCTTGGTGAGTTGGTTAAGTCGAGTTTGTTCTGAGCTTGGTCTTCAACACTCCCTCCCGCGGTGTAGCCAATCCAAGGTGAAATGTGTATCTCAGCAAAGGCCACGGGACTGGTTACAAGTAACAGTATTGGCATGGTATGTTTGAGTTTCATTTATAGCCTCTTTCCCGATCAGTAATGTGCTAATTGTGACGCTAACATCATAATGCCACACAAAAAATACGTATTAATTGAAGATGGCTCACATAGATGTTATTACTTTGTTACACAATAAAGGAGGTGTCTATGCAACACGATCTGAAGTTTGCCCTAATCATTACAGTGACAGTATTTGCTGTTCTTCTCGGATTTGCTGTTACTGCTGTTATGACGGCGTAGCCATTCGATGAAAAACTGCGGTGTTATCACCAACGCTGCTGTACAACTCGATACTGAAAGGCTCAAAAAGTACACTGGCGGTAAGAATGCTTTGGTTGCTCAGGGAGGCGGCCAAAGGGGGATTTTTACCTCTGGTGTTCTTGATGCATTTCTCCTTTCCAATTTTGATCCCTTCCACTCCTTTTATGGCACATCGGCTGGTGCATTGAACTTGTGCGCTTTCCTATGCCGCCAAAGAGGTATTGGCCGCTCGTTTATTCTCGACCTGACGACTGACTCTGAGTTTTTCCACCTGTTTCGTTATATTCGTCGTAAGCAGTATCTTGGTTTAGATTGGGCTTTGGATAAGATTAGCGACTATCCGTACCGGCTAGATATAGATTTAGGCCGAAGGGTACTCGCAAATCGGCATGCCTACGCCGCTGTAACCGATACTGAGCGTTTGTTTGACCACTACCTACCAATGTTGCAAGAAGATTGGAAAAAGGTGCTCATAGCCACGTGTGCGATTCCTCGCTTGTATCATCAACCAGTACAGTTTCCTCACGGCGAGTATGTCGATGGGGGTGTTTCTGCTTCGATACCCGTCCAGGAGGCGTGGCGCAGAGAGGCGCGTTGCATCGTTGTCATTCGGACTGAAGGTGATGATCTATTAGATAAGCCTCCTGTTGAGACTCAGCAATTGGAAAATATGTGGTTACGTGATTCGTTTAATCTCATTCATGGTCATTTTCAGGAAAGGCTTGGACGCTGGAAACACGATTGGCACCTGTTTTTCGCCGAGCAGGTTGAGCGTGCTAAGCGGGAAAAAATAGAGCATAAACATCTTGAATCACTAAATGGTGGACGTTGGCTATTTGGTGCGGATGATGTTTATCGACTTAGCCATTTGTTGGGGGACAAGTTTGATTCAGGCCTAGCGGATATGCTGATGGTGCACTATCAAACCTATTCGTTGACCCAAGAGTTTTTGCATTCGCCACCTGATGACTGTTTTGTTATCCAAATTAGGCCCGAACAAGCGCTGAAATCGAGTTCACTAATGAGTGAGAGAGAAGATCTTCTGCATGACTACCAGACGGGTTTAGACGCTGGATTTCGTTTTGTAGAAGCGTTTTCTCAGTGTACTGATAAACTTGCCGTCGTATGTAAATAAGGGAGCTGATACGCTCCCTTAACGGTTGCAGAGTGTTGACTTGTTATGCAGCTAAGATACGCATACAGTTGGTTGAACCAACTACGTCCATCACATCCCCCTGAGTAATAATCACTAGGTCACCATCGTCTAATAATCCACGTTGCTTCAAGGTGGCGACAGCGGCTTCGGCCGTGGCGAGCCCCGTCGCTGACTTATCATCAAAGAAGACAGGGAATACGCCGCGATAAAGCGCCGATAAATTAAGCGTACTTTCATTGCGTGAGAGAGCGAAGATTGGTAGCCCCGAGCTCAAGCGAGACATCATAAGCGCGGTACGACCGGATTCAGTCAGTGTCACAATGCCTTTGATTCCACGCATGTGGTTTGCTGCAAACATTGTTGACATTGCAATCGTCTCTTCACCTGTCTCAAATACGGACTCCATTCGGTAGCTAGAACGGTTTACAGCGGACATTTTCTCTGCCCCTAAACAGACTTCTGCCATCGAGCGAACGGTTTCTAGTGGGTATTTGCCCGCAGCGGTTTCACCTGACAACATAACGGCATCGGTGCCGTCTAAGACCGCATTGGCTACGTCCATTACTTCGGCACGAGTCGGCATTGGGTTTTCCATCATCGACTCCATCATCTGCGTCGCCGTGATAACGGTTCGGTTGAGTGCTCGAGCTCTGCGGATAAGTTGTTTTTGAACACCCACAAGCTCAGGGTCTCCAATTTCGACCCCTAAATCACCACGCGCAACCATCACCGCATCCGAAGCAATGATGATGTCGTCAATGTTAGCTTCACTCTCTACTGTTTCGGCACGTTCCACTTTGGCGACGAGACGAGTTTGTAGCCCTGCATCGGTCGCGAGTCTGCGGGCATACTTCATATCTTCCCCGTTGCGAGGAAATGAAACCGCAAGGTAGTCAACGTTAATTTCGGCTGCGAGCTTGATATCTTTCTTGTCCTTCTCTGTGAGCGCTTCAGCAGAGAGACCACCGCCTTTTTTGTTTATCCCTTTGTTGTTTGATAGCGGGCCACCAATAATAACTTTGGTACGGACTTCTGTACCGCTAACAGCAATGACCTGTAGCTGAACACGGCCATCGTCAAGCAGTAGAATGTCGCCTGTCGAGACATCGTTTGGTAGTTCTTTATAGTCAAGACCGACTGCATCCTTATTGCCTTCACCCGGAGGTAAGGCGCTGTCGAGAGTGAAAATATCGCCGATAGAGAGGGTGATTTTGCCTTCTTTAAATGTGGATACACGAATTTTTGGGCCTTGAAGGTCTCCCAGAATTGCGACATGAGTGCCCAGTTTTGCAGCGATGTTACGAACTCGTGTTGCTCGCTCACGATGATCGTCTGCGGTTCCGTGCGAGAAGTTCATCCGTACTACATTGACCCCAGCTTCGATAATTGCTTCCAGCATGCCGGGTTGATCGGTAGAAGGTCCTAGAGTAGAGACAATTTTTGTTCTTCTTTGGATTGCAGTCATTCGGATCTCCTTGGTTTGACTTTGCCGCGTACTCGTTAACGTGCGGCACCTGTGCTTTTTTCCGTACTTACGTCAGGTTAGCTATAAGTATATACCTGAGTAAAATCTGTGCTAATAAATCACATTACAATTCGATGTCGGTCTGTGAAAAGGTGATTGAAGAGATATTTATTAACGCAAAAAAATGCGAATCGATTTGTGATAAATCCTTCGCTATTTGATTAGGAACACAAAGAATCATGTTTATACGTGACACTTGTCACGGCAATCTATCAAAGCTCTTCACAATTACTTCGCAAAGTAAAAAAATTGTCGAGTTGTTGATATTTGGAGCACTCTATGTACATGGCTCAACCCGGCCATATTGATCATATCAAGCAGGTCAATGCTGGCCGCGTATATAAACTTATTGATCAAAAAGGACCTATTTCGCGGATTGACCTCTCCAAACAGAGTGAGCTGGCGCCAGCTAGCATTACCAAAATCACCCGAGAGCTCATCGAAGTACATCTTATTCATGAAACCACGGTTCAAGAAGCGACCAGTCGTGGGCGTCCTGCTGTTGGTTTGCAAGTCAACAATGAAGGTTGGCAGTTCCTATCTATGCGTCTTGGACGTGGCTACTTAACAATCGCTTTGCATGAGCTGGGTGGGGGCGTTCTAATCGACACCAAAATCGATATCCATGAAGTGGACCAAGATGATGTTCTCGCTCGCTTACTTCATGAAATTGATGAGTTTTTTCAAACCTACTCAGAGCAGTTAGATCGCGTAACCAGTATCGCGATTACTTTGCCAGGTCTCGTTAACTCTGAGCAGGGGATAGTGTTGCAGATGCCGCACTACAATGTTGAGAATCTGCCGTTAGGGCCAGAAATATATAAGGCGACGGGGTTGCCAGTATTTATTGCCAACGATACGCGCGCATGGGCTTTAGCTGAAAAGCTGTTCGGTCATTCGCAAGATAATGAGAATTCGGTTCTGATCTCAATTCACCACGGCTTAGGTGCGGGGATTGTGCTGGATGGACGCGTACTGCAAGGGCGTCATGGCAATATTGGTGAACTCGGTCATATCCAAATCGATCCCAATGGCAAGTTATGTCATTGTGGAAACCGTGGGTGTCTAGAAACGGTTGCCAGTTCTCAGGCAATTAGGGGGGAGGTGACCCAGCGTATCGCTCAGGGCGAAGCTTCTTCCCTGTCGGAAATAGAAGAGATCACCGTAGAAGATATCTGTGAAGCGGCTGAAAATGGCGACCCGCTCGCTGTTGATGTGATTGAAAAACTTGGCCGTTACCTTGGCTCTGCGATTGCAATTGTGATTAACCTCTTCAACCCAGAAAAGGTGTTGATTGGTGGGGTGATTAACCAAGCGAAAGAAGTACTTTACCCTGCGATTCAAACTTGTATTGAAGAGCAAAGCTTACCCGTGTATCACCAAGACTTAGAGCTGGTAGAGTCACGTTTCTATAAGCAGGCGACGATGCCTGGAGCGGCATTAATCAAGCAAGCTCTTTATGATGGTCTATTGTTGATGAAGGTTATCGAAGGATAGTAGTTTCTGAGCTGTAGTTCCTTTATCTTTCTAGTAAACCCATATAATCTTGAATGATATATGGGTTTATTTTTATGTTAGTCTTGCTATAGACTACTTTTGTTATATACACATCGGTCGAGAAGTAGTATGTCTGGAGTTTTAAATACCGTTGATCAGCGAACTAATCTAGTGGGTGAAAACCGCCTAGAGCTTCTGTTGTTTAGCTTGAATAGCAGGCAGGTTTTCGCCATCAACGTATTCAAAGTACGTGAAGTGATCAAGGTTCCACCGTTGACCAAAATGCCCGGTTCGCATCACCATATCACCGGCGTTGCTTCTCTTCGTGGTGTATCCGTTCCTGTTATTGATTTGCGTGCCGCAATTGGTTTTCCTCCATCTCGTCTAGAGAATCAAGAAGAAAATCTGATCATCACGGAATATAACCGAACCATACAAGGGTTTCTGGTTGGTCAGGTGCGCAACATCGTTAATACCGCATGGACGGAAATTCAGCCTCCGCCAAAAACCGCAGGACGAGCAAACTACTTAACGGCGATCACGCATGTTAAAGGTGGTGACAATCTAGATATCGTTGAAATCATCGATGTCGAGAAGGTGCTGGCTGAGATTATTGACTATGACATTTCTATCTCGGAAGGGGTTCTTGATCACGATTTGGTGACCGAGATGGTTGGTCGTAACGTTCTGATTGTTGATGATTCTTCGACAGCACGTACTCAAGTACGTGGTACTTTGTCACAGCTTGGCCTGAATATTATTGAATGTCGCGATGGCTTAGAAGCGCTCAATTTACTTAAGTCGTGGTGCGACGAAGGTAAGAACGTCGTTGAAGATCTGCTGTTGATGATCACAGATGCCGAAATGCCAGAAATGGATGGCTATAAGCTGACTCATGAAGTTCGTAGTGATCCCCGAATGAAAGATCTTTTTGTCACACTCAATACTTCTCTCAGTGGCAGTTTTAATGATGCCATGGTGAAAAAGGTAGGCTGTGACCGTTTTATTTCTAAGTTCCAGCCAGACTTATTGGTTCAAGTGGCGCAAGATCGTCTGCGCGATGTATTGAATAAATAGAGATTATCGATATCTGTATTGATTAAAGGGAGCATTGCTCCCTTTTTGCTTAATTTATAATGGGCTTACATCGTTGAATTTAGTGAAAGTCCCGCGATTTACTGCGTAAATCTTGCAGCTTATCGGTCATATCGATCAAACGGCCGGCAATAACATGATGAACATCCCCTTCTTTCTCTAGAATCCCTTTCACCTGCAAGATCTTTGCGGTCAAATAGGCGGCTTTTTGGGCCCGTGAGGTTGCTTTCCAAACCACGACATTGATGTTGCCTGTATCATCTTCGAGCGTGAAAAACGTCACTCCTGCGGCGGTGCCAGGTGACTGTTTCCCCGTTACGACACCTGTCACCGTGACTAAAGACTGATGTGCTTTCTGTGCCAAATCACGCATACGAGTAAAGCGACCGAGAACACCGCTTTCATCCAATAGAGTGATAGGATGCTTGGCAAGAGATAGCCCAGTCGCGGCATAATCTTCAAGGATAGTTTGACTTTCGGAAGGTACATTCACAGTGGGGAATTCAGCTTCTTGCATATGCTGAAATAGAGGGAGCTCAGAGAGAGTGTCCATCATTGCCCAGCGGGTCTGATAGCGATTATTACTTAGACTATGCATGGCGTTGGCGGACGCTAGCAGCTCAAGATCACGTTGGTTGAGACCAATATGTTTAAGTTGATTGATATGAGTAAATCTCGTTTCGGCTCTGGCATGGAGCAATTGTTTAGCACTCTGAGTGCTGAAGCCTTTGATTTGTCTGAGTCCAAGCCGAATCGCCCACTTCCCCTGTTCACAAACGACGTGGTGATCGTATTGTGAGGCATTCACACAGACTGGCAAAATATGAACACCATGGCGACGAGCGTCTTGTACGAGTTGTGAGGCACTATAAAAACCCATCGGCAGGCTATTGAGAAGCGATGTATAAAAAGCCTCAGGGTAGTAATGCTTGAGCCATGCCGAGCAATAAGCAAGTACTGCAAAAGAGGCTGAGTGACTTTCTGGAAAGCCGTATTCACCAAATCCAAGTATCTGGGCGAAGATGCGTTCAGCAAACTTAATCTCATAGCCTCTGGCGAGCATGCCTTCTATCAGCTTGGTTTTGAATTTGACTAAGTCACCACTCTTTTTCCACGCGGCCATAGCACGGCGAAGTTGATCCGCTTCCCCCCCCACTGAAGCCCGCAGCCACCATGGCAATTTTAATCACTTGTTCCTGAAAAATAGGCACACCGAGAGTCCTCTCGAGTACGCTGCGCACCTCTTGTGATGGGTACTCGACACTTTCTTCGCCATTTCTGCGTTTTAGGTAGGGATGAACCATGTCACCTTGAATCGGGCCAGGACGAACAATGGCAATCTGGATGACGAGATCGTAATGGATGACGAGATCGTAATAGCAGGCGGGTTTTAAGCGTGGTAGCATGCTCATTTGTGCCCGAGATTCGATTTGAAACACACCGACAGTATCGGCTTTCTGAATCATGCGGTAGACCTGGCTATCATCCTGACGCCGGGTGATTTCCGCGATGGTGAGTGTACGGTGGTGGAGACGTTCAATGAGGTCAAAGCATTTACGAATCGCAGTCAGCATTCCTAGGGCTAATACGTCTACTTTCAACAGTTTCAGTGACTCTAGATCATCCTTATCCCATTGAATAACGGTTCTGTCTACCATCGATGCGTTTTCTACTGGGACGAGCTCATATAGCGGCCCTGCGGCAATAATAAAACCGCCCACATGTTGCGAGAGATGACGTGGAAAACCAAGAATATCATTCACCAACGAGATGAACTGTTCTCCCTTTAGCGAGTCTGGTTGAAGACCAAGCTCCACTATCTGAGCTTGCCATCCCTGAGCTCGGTCGCGGCGATTGATATTTTTGATAAAGTAATCCAACTGACTCTCTTCGATTCCCAACGCTTTACCTACATCACGCACGGCGCTTTTGAAACGGTACGAAATGACCGTGGCGGCGAGTGCGGCACGTTCGCGACCATATTTTTGATAAATATACTGGATGACTTCTTCGCGTCGTTCATGCTCAAAATCGACATCAATATCCGGTGGCTCATCGCGTTCACGGCTGATGAACCGTTCGAACAGGACGGAGATTTTTCTGGGATCCACAGAGGTAATCTCTAAGCAGTAACAGACGACTGAGTTGGCGGCTGAACCCCGACCCTGATAGAGGATATGGTTGTTTTTGGCGAACATGACGATGTCATGAATGGTCAAAAAATAGAATGGATAATTAAGCTCGTCGATCAGTGCGAGCTCTTTATTAATCGTCGTTTCGATATCACTTGGAACACCATCTGGAAAGCGCAGCTTTTTACCATGTTCAACTAACTTGGTTAGGTAACTCATCGGCGTGTGTCCATCAGGGACCAGCTCGCTTGGATATTCGTATTGAAGCTCTCCTAAACTGAAGGTACAGCGGTTGGCAACCGCTATACTTTCTTGCAACCATTCAGCTTTAAACAACTTAGTGAGCTTTTCCTGACTGCGTAGCGTTCGTTCGGTGTTTGTTAATCGCTGCTCACCTAATTCACTCACGCTACAACCGTGCTTTATTGCAGTCAGAGTGTGTTGCAGTGGTAAACGAGTCGCGGTATGCATTAATACGCCACCACAAGCGGTAATGGGTAATTGATGGTGAGTGGCGAGTTGCTGACAGTGTTCTAGGTATTGTTTGTCATCGGATTTAAGATGACGCTGTACGCCAACCCAAAGTCGATGTCGGTGATGCTGAGTGAGCCAATGTCCCCACTTATTGTCAGTGGTTCTATGACAAGGAAGCCAGATGAGTAAGCAACGCTTAGCCGACATCAAATCCCATTCTGACAGCTGATAGCTGCCTTTTTCAGAACGTCTCCTAGCATTGGTGATAATCCGACAAAGCTCAGCATAGGCCTCTCTGTTGGGGCATAACAGAACGACCTGACAGTCGTCATTGAGCCAGAACATGCTGCCTATAATCAGCTTAATATTAAGATTATGCTGTTGGCTGGCGCTATAAGCTCGGACGACTCCCGCAACAGAGCACTCGTCAGTGATAGCCAGCGAGTGATAGCGAAGAAAGTCCGCTTGTAAGATCAACTCTTCAGCATGCGAAGCGCCGCTAAGAAAAGAGAAGTTACTTTGACAAAACAGTTCAGCGTAAGCCATATCAACACTCGTCAGCTAAACATCCCGTGGACGAACCACTGGTGATCCTGATTACGAAATACCCATAGCCAACGTCCTGCGTGACTGCGAGCAACGAAGTAATCACGGGTCATATCATCGCCATCCCACCAGCCAGCAACGAGACGTTCAGGACCTTGAATAATGGCAATCTTTTCCATTAATGGCTCGGGTTTATATAACAATAAACTCGGACGTAAGCGATAACTGATATGACGTATAGGGATTGGTAGAGTTGGGTCACAGAGAAAGGTCGCCTTTTCAGGACGAGGATCATGGCTGTGAGCGACTTTACGCACGTGTTCATTACCTAGCTTCGCTTGCAGAAGACCAATCAGTTCCAGTTCGGTCTGTTCGCCTTGCACGCCGTTAAAGAGATCGGCGCTGGTGGATTCAAGCTCTCCGGCGCGAATGAGACGCAAGGTTAATCCTTGAACCGGAGCCTCCAGTTTGATTGACTCCATTGTTAGGCGACAAAGAGTCAGCCATCGTGTGGTGAGATAATCCCCACTAGCGGAATAAAAGCTGACTGTGCACTCTTCTTTATCGCGTTGATGTAATCGCAGTGCCAGCTCGTAGCCCACTTGATTGCGTAGCGTCAGGAAGCATTCGAGTTTATCGAGTAGTTTGGTTAAAGGTTTTTCTAGCCATTGGACATTTTCGATGTCGAACAGAAGTTCTTGATAGCATTCAAAATGTTCAGGGGGGTGATAAAACGTGACAGGATGTTTGAATTGCCCCATCAGACGTCCTACGTAGTTGACGAGATCAATATCAAAACGACGAGCGACCTCTTGCATCGGTAAGGCGAGAAGCTGCTCAAGGGTCGTCACTCCAACTCGTTGCAGTTTTTCAACTTGCTTGTGCTCTAATTCAGTAGCAAAGAGCGGAAAAGGGGCCATCGCCGAGATAATTTTCTCTTTATCGAGCGTCAGTAGTGCGACACCTGATTTGGCTAACAGCATGGCCGAGAATGGCGAGAATCCGATCGAGTACAGATAGTTAAGCTGTAACTTTTCAAGATGGTGAGAGACCCGTTGCCAATAGGCGTTCAACCCTCCGTAGAGTGACAGCATATCCGTGACTTTCAATAACACGCCTTGCGGAGGAAATAAGCAAATATCAGACGTGACCATATAAAGCCATTGGGCAATATTGAGCAACGTTTGCTGTTCGATTTTCGGATCGTAGGGGTGAACTTGTAGCTTCTGGCACAAAGCACTGGCACTGCCCAACCCCATACCTAGCTGAATACCTTCGTCGAGAGCCGCTTGGTTACATTGCACCACTTTAAAATAGCTTGATTCAACAATCGCCAGTGGTGATGCGCTGTTTTCTGCAAATAATGCATCCAGCTGCAAGGTTGGGAAATGAAGGTAGATCCAACTTTGCATAGTTAGCCTTGTTGACGGATCGGGAATGGGATAACGACGGGTGCTTTAGGTTGCAGGGTTAAACTTGGCCAACTTGCACTCATATCGATGACGAAACTGCCCTGTGGTCAGCCTCCTTTGCGTTTAGTGATGGTCACTTCAATACCAAGCGGGTGGGGCAGCAATGTCATACTTAAGCTGACAGGTAGAGAAAAGAGACTTTTTGCTACGCTTTTAAAGACGAAGTGCAGGCAGTTGCCACGTTCACTTGCGACTTGCAGTCGTCTGGCTTGGTGAACTTCAAGCTCAGGATGCCAAAGCAACACATTGCTACACGCGCCACTGCGCAGGCACTGTTCAGCCGCCCACAATGCTTGGTGCGGGTTGCGAGGGGAGATCATCAGGACTTTATTCGTGTCTAAGCCCAAATGATGAAGCTGCTCAGCACATAAGTAACCCGGTGCTTGAATGAAGACAGATAATCGATCTTGGCTGGTGTTTTTCAGGTGTGGCAGCACTAGGCGTAATTCACCAATGCTGGTCTCACTTTGTAACTCGACGACGCCATATTTTGGAAAGCCACCTTCGAGCTTTTGATCCAAGAGTTCATAGCCTGTTGAGTAGTAATCGTGGTGTTCAGGTGTTTGGATTCCTGACCAAAGCCACTGTTTTTTCTTCAGATGCTCGATTAATTCATACATAATAATTTACCTGTATATATGTACAGTATAATTTATTGAGTATGAACGGCAAGAGGAGAGAGATTTAAATGGATAAAAAAACGCCTTGTGCGATTAGAAACAGACCACAAGGCGTTGATTGCAATGTAAAATAGTTTTTTACGTTTATCGTTTTGGTTGTGCGTCGATACACTCACCGTTTACTGACTTGCTCTCTGCTGACATCAGGTACAGATAGAGCGGCATAATATCGAGAGGTGTTTTTAGCAAATCTGCATCTTCAGCAGGATAAGCTTTAGCACGCATGCCTGTTCGAGTCGCACCTGGATTGATGGCGTTGACACGAATGTTGCTTTCGCTCAATTCGTCAGCAAGGATCTGCATCATCCCCTCAGTCGCAAACTTGGACATCGCATAAGTTCCCCAGAATGCACGGCCACTATGACCAACCGTTGATGAGGTAAAAATGATGCGAGCATCTGGCGATTTATGCAGTAGAGGCAGCACAGCTTGAGTCATCAGAAATTGCGCTTTAACGTTAACCTGCATGATATCGTCGTAAGTGTCTTCACCGATCTGATCAAATGGGCTAATGACACCGAGTAAGCTGGCATTGTGCAAAACACCGTCTAAACGACCAAACTGACCCTCAATGGTATCAACCATATCGAGGTAGTTTTGTTTAGTCGCGCCTTTCATATCAAGCGGGATAATCGCTGGTTGAGGATAACCAGCCGCTTCGATTTCGTCGTAAGTCTGCTCCAGCTTTTTCACTGTACGACCAAGTAAAATCACGGTAGCGCCGTGCTCTGCATAAGAGAGCGCCGCTTGCTTACCGATGCCGGCACCTGCGCCAGTCACCAGAATGACTTTACCTTTCAGGGCATCTGAAGAAACAGCATATTCCACGATGTGTATCCTTTTGTAATGTTCTGCTTTATGAATCCATAACTTGGTTGTTACAATACACTAATTCGCACATTTGGGGATCTCACATTGGAATTTTTGTTGGACTATGGCCTGTTTTTGGCCAAGATTGTGACTGTTGTAGTCGCGGTGATTGCGATATTGGTTATTGCTAAAGCAGTGAGCGGAAAAAGTGGTGCTGCCAAGGGTGAACTCGAAATCACCAACTTAACAGAGCAGCATAAAAATACCGTTGAACAGCTAGAACATTACTTACATGACGACGCTTTCATCAAGGCTCGCGATAAGGCTGAGAAGAAGCAAGAGAAAGAACAGAATAAAGCACGCGAAAAAGAGATTAAGAAGGCATCAAAAGAGGGTGAACTGGATAGCAAACGTGAACCTCATCTGTTTGTCCTTGATTTTAAAGGTAGTATTGATGCTAAAGAAGTGGCTTCGCTGCGTGAGGAAGTGACGGCGATTTTAGCTGTAGCCCGTGAAGGTGATGAAGTGTTACTACGATTAGAGTCTGGTGGTGGCATGGTACATGGCTACGGCCTTGCTTCGTCTCAACTGGATCGTATCAAGGCAGCAAAACTTCCTTTGACGATTGCTGTTGATAAAGTCGCGGCAAGCGGGGGCTATATGATGGCCTGCATCGCCGATAAGATTGTTTCAGCACCATTTGCCATCGTCGGTTCTATTGGCGTGATTGCCCAGTTACCAAACTTCAATAAAGTGCTGAAAAAGTACGATATTGAATATGAGCAACTGACGGCCGGCGAATACAAGCGCACGCTGACTATGTTTGGAGAAAACACAGATAAAGCACGCGAGAAATTCAAGCAAGAGCTAGAAGAGACGCATGATCTTTTTAAAGATTTTATCCGTGAACGTCGTCCTGCATTAGAGTTAGATAAAGTCGCGACGGGCGAGCATTGGTTTGGTACCCAAGCCTATAAACTTGGTTTGGTTGATGAGATTAAAACGTCAGATGACATTGTCGTTGAAGCGTGCAAGGACAAAACCGTACTAGCCATTCATTATGTAGAGAAGAAGAAGCTGACCTCAAAGCTTGCAGGTCTTGCCGGAGAGGCGGCTGACAACGTTCTGATGAAGTTGATTGACCGTGGCCAGCGCCCAATCATCTAAATGACTAATCATGCAGAATCAAAGCGCCTATCTCAAATGGCGCTTTTTTTTAACTCACTTCAGTGGTCTAAACGGAGTCGTTTAGCCTTAAACGATGAGCCTGCTATTGGCTTGATGCAGAACTGCGAGGTGCTTTTGCGCGGTTAGGGCGTCGGTTAGACGGTTTACCGTTTGATGGCTTACTGCTGCCAGAACGGCCTTTCGCTTTTCCTTCGCCATGCTTAACGTTAGTAGGTTTGCTTTCTCCACTTGGCTTACTATGACCGAAATGGCGTTTATTTTTGCTTGCTGGCTTATTGCCACGGGCATTATCTCCCGAGCGTTGACCATCTTGGTGGCCAGTCTTAGGCTTCTTAGGTTTTTTCGCCTTGATAGGGCGTGTATCTAGTTTTGATTCTGGCAACTCGTTAACCGGTTTAAAGCCTTCCAGCTCAAAACGCGGCAGTACTTGTTGAATCAAACGTTCAATACCAAATAAATCACCCGCCTCATCCGCTTCTACTAAAGAGATCGCTTTGCCTACTTCACCGGCACGACCTGTACGACCGATACGATGAACGTAGTCTTCGGAGACATTTGGCAGCTCAAAGTTAACAACTTGTGGCAGCTGTGGAATATCGATACCACGTGCGGCGATATCTGTCGCAACTAAAACTCGGATATCACCGGATTTAAAGTCAGCCAGTGCTCGAGTACGTGCGCCTTGGCTTTTGTTGCCGTGAATAGCGGCTGCTGTAATGTTCTCATTATTGAGGAACAGCGCTAAACGGTTCGCACCATGCTTGGTACGGCAGAACACCAGCACCTGTTTCCAGTCGCCATCTTTAATCAGTTTGACTAGCATCGGTGCTTTTTTGCGCTTGTCTGCTGGGTAGATGCTTTGCTCAATGGTCACTGCTGTCGAGTTTTCAGGGTTAACCGAAATCTCGACTGGATTGTTTACCAATCCCTTTGCTAGTTCGCGGATCTCTGGCGAAAAGGTGGCCGAAAACAGTAAGTTCTGACGTTTTGCTGGTAATAAATTTAGGATCTTACGAATATCGCGGATAAAACCCATGTCAAGCATGCGGTCGGCTTCATCAAGAACTAAAACTTCAAGCTGCTCAAACTTAATCGCGTTTTGCTGGTAAAGGTCGAGTAGACGTCCTGGCGTAGCCACAACAATGTCGCTACCTTTACGAAGCTTCATCATTTGAGGGTTAATTTTCACACCGCCAAAAACAACGGTGGAAGTCAGTTTCTGATAACGACTGTACTTGAATACATTCTCTTGAACTTGTGCAGCCAGCTCACGAGTCGGCGTCAAGATTAACGCACGGACATGATTGCCCCTTACTCGTGTACCATTGTCTAGGCGTTCAAGGATAGGAAGAGTGAAACCGGCTGTTTTACCTGTACCTGTCTGCGCTGCTGCCATAACATCCTGACCGTTAAGTACGGCAGGGATAGCTTGCTCCTGAATTGGAGATGGTTTGTTGTAACCCTGTTCCTCAATTGCTTTGAGAATCGGGGCAGAAAGGCCTAAGGAGGTAAAACCCATAGTGTGTACTCTGTATAATAAATGCGTAATATTCACGCACATTGGTTATGCGTGAAAAAGGGCGCCATTCTGAGCCCTTTGACGATGAACATCAACCAAATTATTACGCAGTGGTCAGAGGTTGGGATTTTCTCTTGATGAAATAGACCATCAGAGCGAATACCAAGCCAGACAGCGCACCGAATAAGTGAGCTTCAACGGCAACCGGTGCGTTGATAAGATCGCTGGTTGACTGGGCGGCTCCCATGGTGAGTTCCCACGTCACTTTAAGCATCACACCAGCCACCAATAGCCAACTGCTTTTACGTTCTTGTAGGGCTTCTAAGGTGGCGAAATAGGCGAAGATGCCATGTAATGTGCCTGATAGTCCGACATAGCCATTCATAGTGGTAAACAAATTGAGAATACCAATACAAAGGCTAGTTGCAATCAATATGAGCGCTAAACTCTTGGCCGTTGGCTTAAAAACGAAACAAATCACCCATAGACCCGCCAGATTCATCGTGAGGTGAGCAAAGTTGGTATGAGTGAAATTTCCTGTTAGGATTCGCCACCATTGGCCTTGGTTAATCCAGTAGCGATGCCAATTTACTTGCGACGCTAAGGGATCGAATTGCAGACCCAAGCACACTAAACTTATAGCGATTAACAGAAGAAATAAGCGCACACTATGTCCCGATATTGTTCTCAATGTGGAAAGTCACTCAAAGCTTGTATATGTAAGTGGATACAAAGCTTAACATCAAATGTTGAGCTGGTTATTCTACAGCATCACAGCGAGACGACCAGACCTATGGGCACTGCACGTATATTAAAATTGTCGCTGGCCAACAGTTACTGCTTTGAAGGCGAAGATTTCTCGCAGCACACTGAACTCAATGCTTTGCTGAATGAAGCTCAGTGTCATCACTTTGTACTCTATCCAGGAGAAGGGGCGTTAGCGCATACTGAAGTCGCTGAGAAGCTGACTGAAGGTACCAAGATACGCATTATCTTACTCGATGGTACATGGAAAAAAGCCTATAAAATTTGGCAGTTATCGACCAATCTGCATTCTCTTCCTTTGATACGTTTACCTGATGACCTACAAGGCAACTACCGTATCCGCAAAGCGCCAAGTGACAACAGTTTGTCGACTGTTGAGGCTGGCTATCATATTTTGTCGCTCCTTGAGCCAGAAAACGAGTTTAGGCCACTGATTGAGGCTTTTAACCACATGATAGAGTTTCAGATAAAGCAGATGCCACCGGGGGTGTTTGAGAAAAACTATCTGAGTTAATTAAAATGCCTAGAAAAACAGGAACTGACTGCAAAGTTGGATGCCTTTATGGCTGACTAAATAGAATCAGGAGCCATTTGGCTCCTGATTTGTTAAAGCGCAACGATTGCTAGTGTGATGAAAATAGCTGCTGATGCAGGCGCTGGGCATGTCCATCTGTCATCGATGAAATGTAATCGGCGATTACCCTATATCCTTCACTCGGGTCGTGTTTTGCTGCCCACTGCAAACGAACTTGAGTAGGTAACAATCGCTCAGGATCAGCACTGAGCGCTTCGAAAATATCCATGATGATCTGTTGGCCTTTGTACTCGACTACCTGTACATGCGGTACTTGAATAACGTAGTCACTAACGAAGTGTTTAAGAATGTCTAAAGCCTTAGCCATCTTAGGCTCAAGATAGGCATTGAATGAAAGCAGTTCACACGCAAAACAGGCATCAACTGGTTTAATAGATATACTGGTCAATAGCGCGTTGACCATCCCACCAATCGCATCTTTGCGCTGGTAGTGAGTGCCTGCAAACAACATGTCGGTGATGGAATCGATATGTTGTTCAAACCATGGGTCACCACATTCCGATAACTGACTGGCCGCCCCTTCAATCCATTGGTGGCGATTGACCATTCCAAGTACCAAGGCGTCTTCAAGATCATGCACACCGTAGGCGATATCATCGGCCAGCTCCATAATCGAACAATCGATAGACTTATAGCGAGTCTTTTTGTGTTCGGTATCAGGCAGTTTTTCATCGCGCATCGTACTGAAAAGCTGTTTGTCTTTTTCGCTCAGAGGTTCGAGCAACCAGTCAAACAGTGAGCGATCACAATCATAAAGTCCTTTAGCAGGCATCCAGTCGCGTGCACGGAGTTTGCGTTGATGGGAGACACTGTCTGGGAGGGTCACTGCTCGTGTTTGACTGATCATTGCCGGATACTTGATGAGCCCAAGTAGCGTTCGACGAGTTAGGTTCATACCGAAATGTTCAGTGTAAGGTTCGAGTTTAGTGACGATACGAAATGTCTGTGCATTGCCTTCGAATCCACCGTGTTTGCGCATCATGTAGTTAAGTGCAACTTCTCCGCCATGCCCGTAGGGTGGGGTATCGATATATGAAAATATATTTCAACTCACTTGATACAGGCATAGATACATAAAGGGATCTATATAAAAAAAGTGATTTGTATTTTTGAAGCTTAAAACATGGGTTCACATCACTTTTTTCTATATAAACTTCGTAGAAAAGTAAGAAGATAGAAATTTATGTTCTAAAACTCATCACTTCTGGCTTCACGGTTGGGGCTGGGTGATAGGATAACGGCTTATGAATTCTTGCAGTTAGTTCGGTAGAGAGAAATTTATTTACAGAGTATAGTGATGGGTATTGGTATTAGCACAACTCAGTGATTATGTGGGTAAATATTTATGAAAGATAGTTCCTTTTTAGCATGGATACTTAGGATGAACCTTGTTGCTCGCTGGTCTCCTATGCACTTAGTAAAGCTTGAGAACGTTGCAGAGCACAGCCATCAGGTCGCAGTAATTGCTCATTTACTAGCAACGGTTAAAAATGCGTATTGTAGCGGTAATGTTGATCCTGAGAAAGCCGCCACTATAGCGCTTTATCATGAAGTTTCAGAGACAAAGTTACAAGATATTAATCACATAACTAAGTACAGTTCACCTTCCTTTACTAAAGAGATTAAGAAGCTTGAGGATATGGCGGAAGTAAAATGTTTAGAATCTCTGCCAACCCGTCTTCAACCTTTGTTTGAAGAAATTTTAGTTCAAAAACAAGTAGATCCTATTTATAAACAGTTAGTTAAAGCTGCTGATGTGATTGCAGCGTATTTTAAAGCTTGCGATGAGCTAAAATATCAAAACCCAGAGTTTGTGACAGTTAAAGATCGGTTGGGTAAAAAAATTGAAAACTTCAAGAATGATATGCCAGAGGTAGGAGTTTTTATGGACTTATTTGAGAACAACTGTTTGGTTAGTCTTGATGAGATGTCTGATTGATGGGCTAATTTACGTAAGCGCTCTATTTATTCGTGCAGCTAGGCCAATATTGTGGCGAGACAAATCAGTCGGAAAATACTTTGGTTCATGGTTCGTATAGTTTAAGAAACGAAAACCTTTTAATGTAGCTGTGGTAGCACTAGTGGGGCGTACCATCTTAGGCATAAAAGTCTAATTAGCTCTCTTAAGATTATTCTTTTGATGAAAAAATGGTATTGTTCTCAGTTGCCATTGAATATGTTTCGAATAGATATTTAAAAAATAACAATTTACTTATTCCGTCATGCGGCTTTGTTGCTTAACTCGGTGAGAAGACATGCTAGCCCCATGTTGTTCGGTTCTTAAACAACATACTGAGTTTTAGGCATACCAAGCCCTGTAAGCTTGTTCAGCGCTTTGATCATAGCGTAAGTCTCACCAACCTGAGCATTGTAATTTCTTAGGCTTAATTTTCCACCTAGCAGCTGTTTTACTCGGTACATTGCAGTCTCTGATAGAGAGCGCTTATGATAACCATACTGCTTTTTCCACCTCTTATTGGAACCGTAGAGCTTCTGGCAACCTACCGCTAAGTTACGAGGATGGCCTTGTTCCCAGAAGGCTGCTCCCTCCCTTGGCGGGATGAGTGGAACAGCACGCTTGAACCGTATGGCATCATGGCAATTCCTTGTGTCATAAGCGCCATCGCCTGATATCTCAATGATTGTGCGACGTGTCTGCTTAAGCAAGTTGGGGAGCACTTCGGCATCGGTTACGTTAGAGAAGCTCAGCTCTGCTGCGACTATTTCGTGGGTGTTGGTATCTACTGCGATATGGAGTTTACGCCAAACCCTACGCTTCCCGTCAGTACCATGCTTCTTGACCTTCCATTCCCCCTCACCATAAACCTTAAGACTAGTGGCATCAATGGCTAGGTGTTGTATTGCTCCTCGAGTTTTGGGTTTAAATTAAACCTCAACGGCCTTAGCTCGACGACTTATACAGGTGTAGTGCTGACAAACAAGCGGGATGTTAGCCAGCTTAAATACGGAGTCTAGAAAACCTTGTAGCACTCTCAATGGCATAGAGAAAACGCGTTTCACCATCAGAGCGGTAGTAATGGCTAAGTCGCTGAATCGGCGAGGTCTACCTCGCTTGTCTTGTTTGTTTTGCTTCCACTCGGCTATCGCTTCCTCATCAATCCAAAAGGTCAGAGAACCACGGTTGATTAAGGCTTTATTGTACTGCTTCCAGTTAGTAGTTTTGTAACGAGGTTTCGGCATGAGGCTACGACGATTGATGGGTGTAACCGATCAGATCGTAGCTTCTTGATTTAGTTCCAACGACTTAAGCAACAAAGCCACTGAATTACGCAAAAAAGCCAACTAAAATCACAGATGGTAGGGATCACTAAATGTTTAATGATGAAAATTGATACAAATCAATTAACTACAAAAAATTGATGGTACTAATAATGGTGCAACTTGTGGCACATGGTATGTTCAAGGCATCTTGAAAGATTGTGTTGAATTTAAAATGGTATTTTTTAGACTGGTATAAGAATGAGTTTGCATTTAGAGAACAACTGCCTCGAACAAAGTAAGTCATCTTTATATTCAAGTATTGAAGATATTCTTCCCGTCACTTCTCTACAAGAAGCACTTCTATTAAGGACAATAGAATTTCCTGATGATAGAGCGTATTTGGAACAAGTTATTATTAGACTTCACGCTCCTGTTAATATTGAAAAATTTCAACAATCCTTGACAGCTCTTTTTAAACGCCATGCGGGGCTTCGTGCTCGTTTTATTTGGGATGGACTTAAACAACCAGTACAAACAATTCTCCCACTAAAAGAAAGTTTGCCTTTTGAGGTAGTTGAATATGAATCTCAGGATTCAAATTCAATTGAGACTTATGCTACGGATTGGTTAGCCAGACAAAAAAAGCAAGGTCACGATATTAGTAAAGATGCGATTCAGGTGTGTTTGGTGCAAAATCAACTGAATGCAGCGTTGCTTCTGTCATGGCATCATATTTTGCTTGATGGTTGGAGTCTTGCTAATTGCTTGAAAGAACTATTTGCAGATTATGAGAAAGAAATATCTGTAGATATATCAAAGAGCAAAACATCACCTAAGTATCTCCTCCCAAGCAAGAATAAAAGAGAACAGGATAGGCAATTTTGGCGTGAGCATTTACAAGCTGCTGAACCGACGTTTTTAATCGGATTTGATAATCAAATGGCAGTAACACATCAACATAAGATCATGTTGAACTGCGGCTCAGAGGTGGCGCAATTTTGTGCAGGATTGCATGTGACTCCAGCTTCCCTCTACTATACCGTATGGGGGATGGTTGTTCAGCGTTGGACTTATTGTCGTGACGTGTTATTTGGGACTGTATTTTCGGGGCGCGAGAAAGCCCTCGACTCTGATCAAACAGTTGGTATGTTTATCAATACATTACCGATACGATCTACTTCTTCAGGCTCTGATACAGTAGCTAATGCCGTTATGGCAATGCATGAGAATATTCAATCTTATGTGAGCAATCAGGCCGCCTCGCTTGCAGATATTACCCAAATGGTCAATCCAGGCGAGAGAGGGAATATTTTTGACTCACTGTTTGTTGTTGAGAATTATCCTTTGGATACAACGTTGATAGGAGGGGCATCTGATCTCATTGACTCAGTCTCATTGGAAGAAACAACAGAATTTCCTATTAGCGTTACTGTGATGGATGTTCCTGACGGCATCCAACTTCATGTTACGGTACGTTCCTCAAGTAAGAATAAAATTGCACAACAGTTAGCAACGCTTTGGGCCTGCTTAGTAAAGCAAATGATTACAGCTGCAGATACCAGACTGGCAGACTTGCAAAACATGACGGCAGGCCGTTTATCAGAGCAGCATGCACGTTTACAAGCTGATGTATTTACCCAGCCTTATCGCTCCATATTAGATGTTGTATGGCAACAGGCGCGAGTACGACCTGAAGCAATTGCATTGGTTGATGCATCTCGAAAGTTGAATTACCGTGCAATGGTATCAGAGGTTGATCAAAGAGCATGTGCTCTTTACGCACAAGGTGTGCGATGTGGTGACTATATTGGAGTTATTACTAACCGTTCGATTGATACAGTTTTAAATTTAATGGCGGTTCATAGAATCGGTGCAGTTTACGTTCCAATATCTGAAAATTATCCAATTGGCCGGATTGCTGAAGTTGTCAAGGATTTTGAACCTAAGCTTCTCATTTGTCAGCCTGATCAGAAAATTCCTTTGAGTTGTCCAACCTTTATTCCTCAGCATCAACAGAGTGTGCCGTCAATTGATTTATCGATGTTGGCGAGGCCAAATCCTTCTGATCCAGCTTATGTTATTTACTCATCTGGTTCGACGGGTAAACCTAAAGGGATTGTGGTGCCATTTAGCGCGATGCCCAGATTAATTCTGGAGCAATTTGAACTGCTACCTTCGGCAGATAGCTGTGTCTTGTTAACCAGTGCCTTTGAGTTTGATGTTTCTGTTTTTGAAATGTGGTCAACTTTGGCTCAAGGGGCAAAACTTGTAATTCCTTCCCGTGTGGATTTGTTAGATGCAGAATCATTAGATCGTTGGATCACAAGTGAGGGTGTTACTCAGGCTTGGTTTATAACATCGTTATTCAACGCCCATGTTGCATCCGGTGCGGATTTTTTTGCAAAAATGGAACGGGTCATCATTGGTGGTGAAGCACTTTCAGCATCGCATGTTCGTCAAGCCATCGAGCGTTTCCCCAAATTGCAGCTCTTTAATGGATATGGGCCGACAGAAAATACCATATTGACAACTTACATGCCGCTGAGCGCCCCTATCGGTGAGCCTGTTCCGATAGGGTATGCAATTCATGGTACGAGTCTACAAGTACTGGATTTGGACAACAATCTATTGCCTCATGGCGCATTAGGGCAACTGGCCACTGGTGGTGTTGGAGTTGCTCTTGGCTATATAAATCACGATGAATATGATCGTAACCGTTTTATTGAAGACCCATATAATATGAACAAAAAGCGTTTTCTTACCGGTGATCTTGTTCAAGCACAGGCTGATGGTACTTTGGTTTATCATGGTCGTCTAGATAATCAGGTAAAGATACGTGGAAATCGATTAGATCTTTCTGAGGTTGAGCAGCGTCTGCTTGCTGTACCTCAGGTCAATGAAGCGGCCGTTCTCCTACTTTCTGACCAGCATTCTCAGCAGCTTGTTGGTTTCTATAAATCAAAGGCTGTTGTCGGCTCAAAAGACATTCTGAAGATTCTGGCAGAACACTTGCCTTACTGGGCGTTGCCTGATTATGTATTTCAGATTGATAAATTTCCTGAACTTCCGAATGGCAAACTTGATCGTTTGAGATTAATTGACCTTGGCCAAAAATATGTCGAAGATTTATCAACTGAAGAGATGACTGAGATAGAAAGAGCCAAAGATCATGAACAAGCATGGCTATTAGAAACAAGCGCTGATGCTAATTCAGGAAATATTCTTTCATCAATAAGGTCGGCATGGCAGATTGTATTAGATAAAACAGACATCTCTGATACCACTCCTTTTTTTGATGCAGGTGGCACTTCTCTTCTTATTATTCGCTTAAAGAGCTTACTTACCAAAAAATTAGGGCAACCTGTTGCAGTGACAGATTTGTTCTCGAATACCACAATAAGCGAACAGGCACGTTTTTTCCGCAAAACGCAATCTGCCCAGATACAACAGTCTAATTCAACGAAGCCTGATTCAAGCGAATCTATCAAATATGAGAACAAAGCTGAAATAAGTTCTGATGATATAGCAATTATTGGTATGTCAGGGCGCTTTCCCAATGCTGCTAATGTCGATGAACTTTGGGAACTAGTGAAAACAGGTCGTTCAGCTATTCATAGATTTTCAACTCAAGAGTTGATTGCTCATGGTGTCGCACATGAAGACATCAGTGCAGATAGCTATGTGCCTGCAAAGGGAATACTTGCAGATGTTGACAAGTTTGATGCAAACTTTTTTGGTTATTCTGAGCGGCAGGCGAATCTTATGGATCCGCAGGTACGTCTGCTGCATCAAGTTTGCTGGGATGCTCTGGAATCTAGTGGTCAAGCTGATGCACACCAGAAGTATCAAATTGGTTTATATGTTGGTGTATTACCAAATCCAACCTGGATGAATCATGTTTTAGCACATACTGAGATTCAGACCGAACGTTACGAGGCCGCTAATCTTAATTTGCAAGCACCACAGGCTTTGATTTCTCATTCTTTAGGATTGACAGGGCCTTCGGTACTGGTTGATACAGCCTGTTCAACATCTGCTGCGGCAATTCATATTGCAGCTCAAGCTTTGCTTGCATCTGATTGTGACATTGCTATTGCTGGTGCAGCATCAATAGAAATGCCAGTTAACTGCGGTTATCATTACGTTGAAGGCATGATTCACTCAAAAGATGGTTATTGTCGTCCTTTTGATGCAAAGGCATCAGGAACCGTTACTGGTGATGGTGTAGCTGTTATTGTGCTCAAGCGTTTGAAGCAGGCATTGGCTGATAAAGATCCAATACTGGTGACACTCAAAGCCAGTGCTATTAACAATGATGGTAATCGAAAAGTAGGTTATACTGCACCTAGTGTTCAGGGACAAAGCGATGTAATCGAAATGTGCCTGAACAAAGCTGATTTTGCTCCAGAAACCATTGGCCTCATAGAAGCTCATGGTACAGCAACGTCTTTGGGCGATCCGATTGAAGCCGCATCTTTAGCGAAAGTCTATGGTGATATCCGTAAACACCATTGTGTGTTGGGCTCAATTAAAGGGACAATCGGGCATTTAAATTCGACTGCTGGCGTGGCTGGTGTAATCAAGGCTGTCAGTGCATTGCGGCACAAAGTGTTACCCCCGAATCCAAATTTTGAACATTTAAATCCAGAAATTCCTACGGAAAATTTCCCTTTTCATATCTTAACTAAATCGAAGCCTTGGTTGACCCCTAACCATCACGGTCGTCGTGCTGTAGTGAGTTCATTTGGCATTGGTGGAACCAACGTACACTTAGCACTTGAAGAAGCCCCTTTACCAGAAAATGTTGCTGGTAAAGGGCGGAGAAAAGCTCTAAAGACAATGTATCTAATCGCATTCGTTTTTTCCCATTTTCTGCAGCCGATCCAATCAGCTTGACTCAACGCGCCCAATCAACAATGGCTGATGCGGCAGCGAGAAGGTTATTGGCAGATGATGTTGAAATCACACTGCGATCTGGTAGACGGGCACTTACCCATCGTATGGTTGCAATGTCGCAACATGATAGTGAACTATTTTCAAGCGAACACATCCTGCTAGCTGACTGGGTAACAGGGCAGCAAAATAAGCAACCATCTGATCTGGTGTTCTTGTTTCCTGGGCAAGGTACGCAATACGTAGGAATGGGACGAGGGCTTTATCGCGATTATTTGCCATTTGCGCATCATTTAGATGAGCTAGCAGCACAGTTGCAGAGTCATGTCGATTTTGACGTCCATCACTGGCTGCATATTGAACCGACTGAAACGATTTTGCGAGAAACACGAATTGTGCAGCCTTTGTTATTCATAATGGAGCTGGCATTGGCGAGATGCTTGATTGAGGTTGGTTTAAAACCTGATGCAATGATAGGACATAGCCTTGGTGAGTTTACAGCAGCGACACTTGCTGAGGTTTTTGATGTTAATGACGCACTTGGCCTCGTTGCCAAGAGAGGCCGGTTGATGCAGGCTTTGCCATCAGGAGTGATGTACAGTGTAAAGCAATCAAAAGCTGAGCTGACACCATTGCTTGAATATTGGCCAGGAATTGAAATTGCCACAGTAAACATGCGAGATGCTTGTGTGGTAGCAGGGCCAGAGGACAAAATCCAACTCTTCTTTGCACAGAATCAAGTCCTTGGTCAATCGGCTGTGCGTTTAGATACATCGCACGCTTTTCATACACAGATGATGGATGGCATGCTAGAGGATTTTGAAGAAGCGTTGCAGTCGTTAACGCTCAATGAACCAACCACACCGTTCATCTCTAATGTAACAGGATGTTGGATTACCCCACAACAAGCGATGGATCCAAAGTATTGGTGCCAGCACACCAGGAACGCCGTATTGTTTGACGATGGGTTATCAACATTGCTTGCTGAACGAGGGTTGTTTGTTGAAGTTGGTCCGGGTAGCGTATTGACTAATCTCAGCAAACGTCATTCACATTGGAATTCAGATAAACATACTGCGATTGACCTTCTATCACACAAATTTTCGCGCTTAACCTCTACTGCTTCAGATGATTGGCGGAATTTTAGTACAGCTTTAGCCAGACTTTGGTGTGTTGGTGCTCCACTGTCCTGGCAGATGTTTGATCATGGTGTCACAGGACAGCGGCAATCACTTGCTCTTTATCCATTCAAAGGTCAATCCTATTGGAAAATAGGTCAGTCTTTTGAGCCACTCAGTATTCGGGAGAAACTGCGCGCTCCACGAAATGAATGGGCGAGACAACCAATCTGGTGGCCTTTGGCTGAAGAGCAACTCATGATGCCTGAATTAGGTAATTTGTGCATTGTACCTGTGGGAAATGAGGCGACCGATGTCGTGAATGAGCTTGCTAATGCACTTCATGCGCATGAAATAACTTATCAAGTGATTTCAAATAGTGATAAAGCGGCGCTGGCTCAGTGTGGGACGAAACATACGCCGGTGTATTGGTTGCTTGTGGTTAACGCTACGGCTGATCCGTTAAAAGAGGCCGACGCGCCGCTACTATTAATCAATCAGTTTCTTGATAGTCTTAGAAGTATTAATGAACAATTTGGTCCTAGAGACAAAATTTGCCTACTCACATCTGGCGCATTTGCTGTTTTAGATTCTGATGTAGTTAATCCTGTGGTACGAGCGGTCGCCGGAGCAGCGATGCAAGTACAGGCTGAGTTAACGGCCACACATATAGCACAGTGTGACTTACCTGCTTCCGGATATCAGCAAGATTGGATGTTACCATCTCTACTTGGGCAGCTTTATGAAGGGAAGAACGACGCGCCATACTTAGCCTGCAGAAATGGTAAGTTGTTCAACCGTCATGCTTGTGCGATCAGTCCAGCAAACTTGCCAAGAAATACTCTGCCAGATATGCCAACGATTTGGATTTTTGGTGCAAGAGGAGCTATTGGCTCAGTACTTACTGAATATTGGTTGAAGCAATCACAGGTTAAAGTTGTTTTATTTGCGAGAAAAGAATTACGAGCAGATCAAATATCAAAATATGACCAGTTGGCACGCCAATATCGTTCGACGTGGCACTATCACCAACTGGATGTGACACAACCACAAAAAGAGTTGCTCTTGAGTCCAGTACTGGCTGCTGGTTTGGCACCGGATCATATTTGTTTTGCGGTAGGCAATGTCGGTTCAACGATGCTTCACAAACTTGATCAGCAAGCGTTGAATCAAGAAGTTTGTGCAAAAATTTTGGGCACGGCACAATGCTTGGCGGATATACAAGCTTTAGGTGGTTTAAACGCAAATGTTGTGGTCACTTTCTGCTCCTCCATCGCCTCTGAAACGATTGGAACTCCAGGGCAGATAGCTTATGGTGCTGCAAACGCTTGGCTTGATGGTATCGCGGATTATTGTAGTAAAAAGTTGGGCATTCATTGTTTGTCTCTTGGCTGGGATTCTTGGCAAGAACGAGGAATGGCTGCGCGGCTCATACAAGGGGAAACGAATGATACAGCTCCCCTTCCATTTCAGGCTCTGTTTGAGCAAGACTTATTAGATAAATCGACCGAGCTTCGTAAACATTTAGAACATAATCAAGTTCTTATCCGACTACAACGTCCGAATGATTGGGTGATTGATCAGCACACTTTTAAAGATATGGGCATTATGCCTGCGACAGGCTTCTTGTTTCTTGCATTAGAGCACCTTAACGCTGTTGGTGTGAAAGTGGCTGTATTGGATGAAGCAACTGTTTTAACACCGTTGACGATGTCACCAGAAGAAGACTGTTTACTCCTTATTGAAAGAGAGGAGCATCCAGACCATATGAAGATCACGATTCGATCGCGGTCTGATTTGTTTGTCGATCGCTGGACAACCCATTTTCTGGCGAAGGTTAATACTGAGCATTCGGCAAAGAACATACTTTATCGGCACGGTTATGATATGACCGACGATATGTCAATGATGCAGGTGGCTTTGTCTGATCTATACCAGACAGAATTGCATTATGCAGGTCCTTGGCATTGTATTGATTCAGTCTACAGCACCTCAGACAAAACGACTGTTCGTGCAACGCTTTCTCTTCCAACAGAATATCAATCAGAAACAACAGGGATACTTATCCATCCAGCATTGTTGGATGTCGCAATCGGGCTATGGGAGCGAGTCAGTGGTGAAGGGCTTTCGGCTGTGCCATTCACGTTTGACCAACTTTCCGTTACAGGCCCGATCGGAAATACGGTACAAGTCAGTGTTACCCCTGTAGTTGATCGTTCTGGAGGGCATAGCTTGGCTTTAACACTTTATGGCGAGACAGGTCATCAACTTACTTGCCAGGCAATAACCAAACGACAATTACCGACATTTCCAACATCAGAATCTGACGCCAGTAATCAGAAAACTGCACGACAGACAAGAGTATTGCCAACCAGTACCAACTATACATTGACTCAAAATGAGCCAGGAAATCTCCAAAGTCTGCAATTCAAATCAAGTTCAAGAGTTGCGCCTGGCCCTAATGAGGTTGAAATTGAAGTATTGGCAACAGGCTTGAGTTTCAAGGATGTTTTATTTGCCGCTGGTAAATTACCTCAAAGAACGAATCCTAATCAATACGGTTTAGAGTGTGCAGGGCGGGTTGTTCGCATCGGGGATAAAGTCGTTGGCCTTCAGATTGGTGATGATGTCGTCACATCTCAGCCTAGTAGTTTTTCTCGTTTTCTCATTGCTCCTGATTGTACTGTTGTTCCTATGCCAAGGGGGTATACATATGAAGCCGCATCGACATTGCCAGTGACCTATTTAACAGCCTGGATAGCGCTGAAAGAGCGGGCGAGATTAAAGCCTAAAGAAAGAGTCCTTCTTCATGCGGCGGCTGGTGGCGTTGGGCTTTCGGCACTATATGTTGCCAAATATATTGGGGCAGATATTTTTGTAACGGCGGGGAGTGAAGATAAAAGGCAACGGCTTGAGGAGCTGGGAGTAACTGTCGTTGGCTCTACTCGGGATGCCACATTTGAAACAAATCTGATGAAGGTAACCAACAACCAGGGAGTCGATGTTGTCCTTAATGCGTTGACAGGCGAACTGTTAGATGCGGGTGTACGTTGTTTATCAGCAGGTGGCCGTTTTGTTGAACTTGGTGTGCAGGATATTCATTCAGGTCGTTCGATACCGATGAACCTGTTTAGCCATGGACGTCAATTCATTCCTGTTGGTGATGATTTGAATTTAGAAGCTACAGGGCGCGGGCTTAAAGAGATAGTTACACTCGTTGAACAAGGACACCTACCTTGTTTACCAATGACGGTTTTTGGTGCAGATGAAGTGAATGATGCGTTTAGCTTTATGGCAGGTGCCCGCCATTATGGCAAGATCACTATTACCCACCGTAATCGTGAAACGATGAATCGCCTGAATGCGCTATTGCAGGAACGAACAGAGGGGGCGTTTGCATGTGGATTTTCAGATCAGGAAGCACTGGCACTTTATGATGTTTGGGCAGGAAAGTCAGTACCTAATTCACATATTTTGCTCAGTTCAAGATCACAAGCAAAGTTGTTGACACAGAATGGCCTGAGTCAATATCAAAGCCAACGTGATGTTGCAGCCAATACCAACAAAGTAGATTTACGACCTAGACCAAAACTGACGTCATCCTATCGGTCCTCACAAACAGAGCACGAGAAAAAATATGTGAGTTTATTTGAGCAGCACTTAGGCATTTCTCCGGTTGGTGTAGACGATAATTTTTTTGAACTAGGTGCCACATCACTCGATATCGTGCAAATTGCAGGAAAGTTGTCCGCCATATCATCTTCAAGCAAAGTTGTAGATTTTTATGAATACCCAACGATTTCTCGATTGGCACGACATTATCAAGGTGATGGATCAGGATCGTTATCAATAGACAAAAATGACTACAAGAGCAATCGCGATAGTCAACATGCAGTCAATAAGAATGGCAAGTCACGAGTTAGTGCAGTCAAGGCTGTGCGTGATCGAGTTCAAGCTACATCTCGTCGCCATACCCCATCAAAATGGAATGAACAATGACGTCAGAATTAGATTTTTCGGATTATGGCTTAGGTATTGCCATTGTGGGTATGGCTGTTCGATTACCCAGAGCAAGTTCGCTGGAAGAATATTGGCAAGTGATTCTTAATAAAAAAGCCTGTCAAAGCTGGTTTAGCAAAGACGAGCTTATTGAAGAGGGAATCGATCCTGATATGGTTAATCACCCAGATTTTCTGCGTGTGAAGCCTATTATCTCAGGTGTTGATTCATTTGATGCCGATTTTTTTGGTTACAGTCGTACTGAGGCGATGAACCTTGACTCTAAAACCCGAGTTTTCCATGAAGTTGCATACCACGCACTGGAACACGCTGGTTATGGTGGAGACAATCGTTCTGATCTATTAATTGGTGTATTTGCCGGAGCCTCAGAAGACCCTGAATGGCTTCGAAGAACGGCAGATACACTCGCAACAAGCGGTGCTGAACAGTTTGAAAAAGGCATTCATGCACATAAGGATCTTCTTGCTCAGCTTGTTGCGTATCATTTAGATCTGCACGGCCCGGCATACAGCCTTTATACCGCATGCTCGACGTCATTATCCGCTGTCCAATTGGCTGCACAGAGCTTGCTTTTTGGTGAATGTGATATTGCCGTTTCTGGTGGTGTGACAATCGATCTGCCCATAAAAAGTGGCTATTTGCCGCAAAAAGGTATGATTCACTCTTTAGATGGCTATTGTCGACCGTTTGATAAACAGGCAAAGGGCACGTTGTTTGGTGATGGCGCTTGTGCGGTGGTGATGAAACGTTTGCAGGATGCTGTTGAGGACGGAGATCAAATTCACGCTGTTTTACGAGGTATCAGTGCGAATAATGATGGTCACCGTAAAGTTGGTTTTTCTGCCCCGAGCTTTGAAGGGCAAAAAGAGCTGATTGAGCGAACAATGGCAATTGCAGATGTTGATGCATCAACTATCGGCTACGTAGAGACTCATGGAACAGGGACATCGGTTGGTGATCCGGTCGAATTTGATGCGCTTGTTTCAGCTTTTAGAACAGTAGATAAAAGCCAGTGCGCATTAGGTTCTGTAAAAGCAAATATTGGTCATACTCATGCTGCTGCCGGAGTTGCGGGGCTTATTAAAGCCGTATTAGCTGTTAAAGCAGCTAAGATTCCACCAATGGCCAACTTTCAATCGCCAAATGAAAATCTGACGCTTGAACAAAGTCCATTTTACATTCCAATGGATGTCAGAGAGTGGTGCGCTGATCTATCTCCTCGTCGGGCTGCTATAAGCTCATTTGGTATTGGTGGCACCAATGTGCATGCCATTGTAGAGCAAGCCCCGAATATAGAACTGAATCATTGCCAGACCGGGCCGTTAGTTTTTCCTGTTTCTACTCAGACTCAGGCAGGGGCAAAAAAGCTGCTTCATGCAGTATTAGATCAGCTTCATGAAACCGCTACACCACATGAAATGCAACGATTAGCGTTTAGCCTGCAAACTAAGCGGCGGATATTGGAACATCGCGAAGCAATTGTTGCTTTTGTTGATTCATCTCAACAGTGGTCATTTGAACATATTCATGCAACAACACAATCAGGTTCAGCACAAGCCTTAATGTTAGAACTTGTAGTGGAAGAACATGATTCGATGAAAGATCTTGATCTTGCCAATGAGCTCTCACAGTTACGATTCTTATTTGAGGCAGTGCCGAATTTGGATTGTGTCACAGGTGATGGGCTAGCGCTTTGGTTAGCTGCTGTCGCTGTCGGCATGATGGAATACGATGCAGTGATGGCCACACTATCCTCTTTGCAGTCGGGTGATTTCCTCAGTGTACCGGAACGGAACCTCTCAACATCAATCAAGCTGTGTTTTTCACAAGGAGATGAGATTCCCGCAGAGGTGCTCATGGATGATGGCTATTGGCTTAATTTATTACTGGAAGATTCGTCGAAAAAAGTTATTAAAAAGAATAATTTACAGCGCTTAAGGCAAGCGGGCGCAATAAAGATAATAACTTGTCAGTTGCAAATGAATGTATTGTCGCAACTGGATTATCAATTGGCTGAGATTTGGCTACAAGGTTATCCAGTAAAATGGGCTTCTTTTTACGATGGGTGTTTCCCTGTGCATCTAGCAGGACCCGCATATCCATTTACGCAAATGCATTTTCCAATCCCTCATAGGAAAATTTCTGGCTCAGAACAAACCGAACCACCAGAAAATATGGTTCAAACAGGAACGGTTGCATCAAGACCCGAGCTTTCAATCACATACCGATCACCGAAAACGCAGACAGAAATGAAAGTAGTCAATTTAATGGAGGTATTGCTCGGTATAGCTCCAGTTGGGCTTGACGATGATTTTTTTGAGCTAGGCGGCCATTCTCTGCTTGCAACTCGATTGGCTCTGTCCATTGAGAAATGCTTTTCTCAAAAAATTGATCTCGCAGATTTGCTGGAAACACCTACGGCTGCATCTATCTGTCGTTATTTGAGGCTTTCAGTACTTAATCAAAACCCTGAAGAACTTGAAAATAAGGATGATTCATGAGCTTACATCTTAAAGGCGATACTGCCGAATTCGTTAAATTGTTCGGATTATCACCGGAATCAATCTCAATCGCTGTCATTGGTGCTGGTGTCATGGGGACTGGGGTTGCGCATGATCTGGCACGACATGGGTTTAACACGATTGTCGTTGATAATGATCAGAATCAGCTTGATACCTGTGCCAGTTTAATCAATCGAAATTTACGTCTTTATCAAGTACATGAAGTACATGGCAAGCTGACTAATTCGAGACAGGCCATTCTTGAACGTTTGAAGTTTACAACCGATCTGAATCAGATCTCGGATGTATCAATAGTTATCGAAAATGTGACTGAAAACTGGGATATCAAACAATCTCTTTATCAACAAATGCGCGAGATATGTAGGCCGGACACAATCTTCTGTGTAAATACCTCAGCTATTTCAATCACACGTGTTGCCAGTTTGATGCCCAGACCCGAAAACGTCGTCGGGGTGCACTTTATGAACCCTGTTCCCCTAAAGCCAATGGTCGAGCTTATTCGAGGAATGTTGAGCAATGAACACGCCCTTGAATGCATTCGTGAATTGCTTGCTCAACTCAACAAAGAAACGATTACAGTAGAAGACTCACCGGGTTTTGTGACCAATAGAGCCATGATGATCTTTGTTAACGAAGCCATATTTATGGTTCAGGAAAATGTCGCATCGGCTGCGGATGTAGATACGCTGTTCAAAACCTGCTTTGGGCACAAAATGGGCCCGCTGCAAACTGCAGATTTAATAGGTCTGGACACAATTCTTAAGTCGTTGGAAGTGCTTTATGAAGGTTTCAACGATTGTAAATTTCGTCCGTGCTTTTTACTAAAGAAAATGGTCAGTTCCGGCAAGTTAGGCATGAAGTCAGGTTCAGGTTTTTATGAATACAATTCGTAATCTTAAGGAGAATAAAAATGGATAACATTAAATCAGAAATACGTGCCTTTTTGTCTCGTGCAACCAATGGTATTGAGATAGAAGCGGATACTAATATCTTTGAACTTGGCTTTACCCATTCACTTTTTATTATGCAGATGATCTTGTTCATTGAGAGTAATTTCGGTATCGAATTGGAGCTGGATGATATTGACCACGATGACATCAGCACCATCAACAAAATTGCTCAACTAATCAGTAAAAATATCAACAGGGAGCAGCAGGAGGTTAGTCATGCAGCTTTCTGATGAATTGCACCAATTTCAACTAGGTATTCGTGAGTTTGTTGATAATAGGTTAATACCTGACGCAAAGAGGCTTGATAAAGAGCAATTCATTGAGCGCTCGCTTATTGAGTCATTGGCAAATCAGGGTTATCTAGCTGCATCAATACGGCATATAAATGGTGGTTCTGGATACACGACTCATCAACTGATGATACTTCACAAAGAGTTGGCACGTGCGCACGGCTCAATAGAAAACCTACTCACAGTAACGGGGATGGTTGCTGCCTCAATCGAACGTTTTGCTAAAACTGATGTAGTGAAAGGGTATCTGAAAGAGCTAGCAGAGGGAAGCAAAGTAGGTGCCTTTGCAATGACTGAACCTGATGTGGGTAGTGGGTTGAGTGATGTTACAACCACGATTAGTCGCGTTGGTGATGATTACGTGGTCAATGGCACTAAAACTTGGATTACATTGGCTCAAATTGCAGATTTTTTTGTTGTTCTGGGCCGAACCAGTGAAAAGCGCACCCAAATGATAGTCATCGATCGCGCGACACCAGGCCTCACCGTTGAACCCATTGCAGACATGGTTGGATTAAGGGCAAATATGCTTGCGACAGTCACTTTTGATAATTGTCGCGTATCAGCAGATTACCTACTTGGTAGTGAAGCAATGGGTCTAGCGCTCCCAGCAACGTTTGGGTTACATGAAGGACGTTTTACAACAGCGTGTGGCTGTATGGGACTGGCTGAAGCAGCGTTGGATATCATGACTGACTATGCACTGACACGTAAACAATCCCGCAAGAAGCTTTATCGACATCAATTGGTGCAGAAACTGCTGACCGAGACACTCGTCGCTGTGAAAGCATCACAGGAACTCCTTAACCGTGCAGCAGAAGCGCGAGATACGATCTCACCAGATATGGTCCAAGCCATAATGATTGCAAAGTATTCAGCATCGTTAACTGCTCGGTTAGCGACAAATAATGCGGTGCAATTACTGGGGGCATCTGGCTGTCAAAGTGACCGTTTAGTTGAGCGATATTTCCGCGATGCAAAAGTCATGGAAATTATTGAAGGAACAACACAAGTTCACGAAATACAGATTGCATCAGCGCATGTCGCGAGCAATAGAAAACGGGTGTCTTTATGAGAAAAATTGCATTCATATTCCCTGGGTCTGGCTCGCAGTACCCAGGCATGGCCGCCAGATTGATCAAAACCAGCTCTCGGGCTCGAGAAGTTTTTGAAGAAGCATCTGATGTGCTTGGTTGGGATTTGGTGGCACTATGCACAAAAGGTGGGTTGATAAAACTAAATAAAACAAAGTTTCTATTTCCTGCGTTACATGTCACCAATATCGCTCATTTTCATGTTGCGATGCAGGAATGTGGATGCAAACCTTCCGTGATGCTTGGGCATAGTCTGGGGGAGTACTCCGCATTGCATTGTGCTGGGGCGATAAGTCTGGCTGATAGTGTCCGTATTGTTGAGAAACGTGCAGAAATCGCTGTCAAGGCTCAACAGGCCTCTGTCACTGGAACCACCATTCTCAAGAATACCTCTATTGAGGTGGTACAGCGAATTATCGAACAACATCATGCTGAAAATGAATCAGCACTCAATCTTGCCTGCATTAATAGTGATTCACAGTTTATGTTGACTGGAGACGCAAAAGCTATCTTAGCGGCTGAACAAACCCTATTACAGCAAGATGCTGGTGCAGAAGTTATCCCGATTATTGGTGGTGCACCATATCACAGCAGTTTGATGACACCATACGTCCCGGCGCTACGAGAAGTTCTTCATTCTGCAACATTCTATAAGCCTTCTATCCCTGTGATTTCCAGTGCAACTACACGACTTATTGATACGTCAGAAGATATCAAGCTGGCACTTACTCAGCAATTAGACCATACCGTTTTATGGCGGGATTGTATAGAAACATTGAAGCGTGATGAAGTTTCGGTAGTGGTGGAGATGGGGCCGCAAAGTGTTCTGAAAAACCTGTTGTTAGAGGTGGATTATCCTGGTCAGGTACTTGCCCATGATGATAAAGCGGACCGTGAGGCGCTGGGGGGACTTAAGGTTGAAGCGTCAAATCAGAACAAGCCCCAAACTATCATGGCAACCATAGAAAAGTCATTGAAGCGCAATGCCAGAGAGATTGCGGTACGTTCGAATGAAGGCACCCTGACTTATGCAGAGTTAGATCACAAATCTGCATTGCTAGCACACCAGTTAAGAGATATAGGGGTTGGTCCAGATGTTCCTGTTGCAGTTGGTCTGACTCGCAGTCCAATGATGATCGTTGCCATATTTGCCATCTTAAGAGCGGGTGGGGCTTATCTGCCATTGAATATGCATCATCCAAGTGGCAGAAACCATGCGATTTTAAAAGATTCCCAAACCGCTTGTCTGATCAGTGATACCGTGAGTCTGAAGCATTTTGAGTTTGACGGGCAAACAGTGCTCACAGATATGTTTAACTGGGATGCGCCTCTGCCTAATAAAGCCTTACCAATCATTCAACCTGAAGATCTGGCTTACATTATTTATACCTCTGGATCAACTGGACGGCCTAAAGGTGTTTGTACTGAGCATGCCGCATTAAATAATCGACTGAATTGGATGCAAGATGCTTATCCTATTGATTCATCAGACACGATATTACAAAAAACAGTGTCAACCTTTGATGTATCGCTCTGGGAATTGCTCTGGTGGGCGATGCAGGGTGCAAGCGTTGCCTTGCTTCCATCAGGAAAAGAGCAAGACCCTCGGGCCATTTCACGAGCCATTCGGGCCTTTCATGTCAGCGTGGTGCATTTTGTTCCGTCAGTATTTGAGTTGTTTGTCACCTATGAAGAGATCAAAGCGGTGCCCGAAGAGCTGGCGAATATGCGATATGTCTTTCTTAGTGGGGAAAAACTACCCAGCGAGATTGTGCAGCGATTTTACGCATTATGCGCCCCTTTACCCGAGCTCCTGCTGGTTAATTTGTATGGCCCGACAGAAGCAGCAATTGATGTTACGTATTTTAATTGTCCACGTGATCAATGCTTACCAGATATCCCTATAGGTGAAGCGATTAATGGAATTGAATTGCATATTGTAGATGAGCAGTTAAATCCTACAGATGACGAGGGTGAGCTGTTGATCTGTGGTGCAGGGCTTGCGCGAGGCTATTTAAACGCACCAGAGCTGACAGATGCCAGTTTTATAACCGTGCCTGCATTAGGCGGTGTGAGAGCTTACCGCAGTGGTGATTTGGTGAAGAGAAACCCTCAAACAGGTTTGATTCACTATATTGGACGTCGTGATTTTCAGATTAAGTTGCGTGGTTTACGCGTTGAGCTAGAAGAAATTGAGCATGCGCTGTTGGCATGTGAAGGGGTTAGTCATGCGTGTGTTTTTGCCGATACAGAGGTTTCGTCATCACACTACATTTTTGCTGCAATTGTATGCAATAACGACTTTCAGGACGGTAAAGTGTTAATGGCGAATCTGTCCGATCAACTGCCTGAGTATATGCTTCCAAGTCGCACCTTGTTGATAGAAAGCATACCTTTGTCAGATAACGGCAAATTGGATCGGAAGGCGTTGCTTGCTATCGCAAAAGGCGTACAGGGTGAATTGGTTGATTTGCGTCAGCCTGTTACAGAAATTGACATGCAACCACAAGGGGATACCGAGATAGCCTCGTTTAACTTGTCGAGTGCGCAGCATGCAATGTGGATAGCTCAACAATTACATCCTGAACGCAGTTTGTTTAGTTCTCCAATATTAATGCATTTAAGTGGTGAGCTTGATGTAGCAAGGTTAGCGAGAGCTGTCGACTACGTTGTCCAATTACATCCTCAGCTGCGAGTCGGTATTTCGGCAGAGCAAGCGATTCAGATTGCAGATCAAGCGCAACCATGTTTGGAAGTCGTTGGTCCCTGGCCATCAGATCGTCCTCTAAGTACACCAATACCATTTGCTCAGGGGCGTTATAGCTTAGAACGCGAACTTGTTCGATTTGCATTGTGGGAAATGCCTGATGGTGACCATATTTTGCAGATTGATCTGGACCATATCCTGTGCGATGGGTGGTCTAAGGCCATTCTCGTTGAAGATTTATTGGCTCACTATCGAGCTGAACCAACTAAGGCATCAAGCAAAGATTTTATTACTTATGCCTCCCAATTACAAAACGAGACTCAAACAGATAAATATCAAGGTCATCTGAGCTATTGGAAAGAAAGATTAGCAGACCCGTTACCGGTATTAAATTTACCGTTCGATCGAAAACGGCCATTAGAATCAGCACATCAAGGTTCACTCATTTCGTTCTCGTTGCCAGCTTCAGTTGTTGAGCGATTAAGAAAAAAAGCTAATCAAAAGCGTACGACGCTGTATACATTGCTTCTGGCGGCCTATGCCTTGTTTTTAAACCGACACACAGGGCAAAACGATCTGATTGTAGGCATTCCCTTAGCTGGCAGACTTGAAGCTGATTTTGAGCGTACTTTTGGACTGTTAGTGAATAGCCTACCACTGCGGTTAAGTATCGAAGCAAATGACTCTTTTGATGATTTACTGTCACAGGTAAAAAAGGCAACGTTGGCGCTGTTTCGCCACAGTAAAGTGCCATTTGAAGACATAGTGAAGCAGATAAAACCGCAACGACAAGGGTCAGCATTCCCCGTTTATCAAACGACGTTTCAATTGGACAGCTTGCCTGTACCCGACATGAATCTGTCGGATCTTAAGGTTGACGTACTACTGAATGATACAGGTGTTTCTTTACTTGATCTATCGGTCAGCCTGCATGAAACGGAAGACGGCCTGAAAGGGACCTTTGAATTTGATGTTGAATTGTTTGACCAAGTTACTATCGAACGTTTTGTAGAGCGGTATTGTCGATTACTAGAAAATATTGCACAGAGCGATGACCGGCAATATTGCAGTGATTTATCTTTACTGTGTAATCAAGACCTTGCAGCTTATCGTGAATTGAATGGGAAGGGGTTAAATCACCAGCCAGCCGTCTCTCTTTGGGCTAGGTTAGAACAGGCATTAACGATGAAAGGGCAGCACATCTGCGTTAAAGAAACGACAGGAGATTTTGCCACAGGTCTGGAATTATTAGGTACAGTGAAGCAATTGGCCAAGCAACTGGCGTTAGATGGGATAAACCCTGGTGATCGTGTTGCCATTGTGATGCATGCTGGTTTGCCATCAGTAGTTGCTCAATTGGCGGTGTGCTGTATCGGGGGGGGGTGGATGCCCATTGATCCTCAACTACCCAAAGAACGGTTGATAAGCATTCTGAATACTGCAAAACCACTGCGGATTCTTTTGGATGAAAGAAGTGCAGATTTATTTTATGACGATAAAGCTGCTGTTGATGGATTTACGTGGCAGGTGCTTGGTGATTGGAAGGCGTTGGCACAATCATGTTCAATAGGTCACGATTGGCAGGTACCGGAAGTTTCTGTCGCTCAGGATGCTGTCATTTTGTTTACATCTGGGACTACGGGCCAGCCAAAAGGTGTACGACTAACACATTCAAGTTTAAGTATATTAATTGACTCTTTTCTGACGACCTACAAAGTAACTCAGGATGATGTTCTTCTACCCATTACATCCGTTGGCTCTGCAAGTTATCTAGGTGAGATTCTGCCAATATTGGTTGGTGGTGGTTGTTTGCTCTTGGCAGATCAAAGAGCAGCGATTGATACCAGATGTCTGTTGGAAATTATTACTCAGGAATCGGTATCAATATTAAGTAGTGTACCTGCTTTTCTTAGCCGATTGAACCGGGCCGTTGCAACGATGGATGGGATTGATTTAAGCCGGCTTTCGTGGATTCTTTGTGGTGGAGAGGCTCTGGCATCTGATCAAATAGATCATTTGGTCGAAAAAGCTCAAATCGTTAATGGTTATGGGCTGACAGAAGCCACGATCTGCTCGACTTGCCATATAGTGACCAAATCGGATGTTCAGACAGGTGGCATCATCCCTATTGGTAAGGCGCTGGCAGGGACAGATTTGAGTATTGTTGATGAGCATGGAAATAATGTGCCAGTTGGGGTTGCTGGCGAACTGCATATCAGTGGTACAGGTTTAGCCGCTGGGTACCTAGATGAACGCCAGACAGCTGCGAGGTTTGTTGAATGTGTTCATGGTTCGGGGAAAAGGTATCTTCGAACAGGCGATCGGGTTCAAATGCGACCAGATGGTTGTCTGATTTATTTGGGGCGGGTTGATAGACAGGTTCAAATCAGAGGACATAGGGTTGAATTAAGTGATATAGAATCCCGTATGTCGACCCATCCTGAAGTTGAAGTTGTACATATTCAATTAAAGGATTTAAGCATCAGTGGTGCAGGGACACCGATTCTGGTTGCTTATTATACAACTAAGGCACAGGTTCCAGTTGCTGAAAGCGACCTTCGAGCATTTCTTGCGAGGCAGCTACCTGCATACATGATTCCCAATTCGTATCTTCATCTCGAGAATATGCCTTTGAATTTAAACGGCAAAGTCGATGAGGAACAATTACCCCATTCGGATTTTATTCTGCAGAGCTTATCAGCTAAACAGGCCAATCCTCCGCAAACAGCAATTGAACAGAAACTTGCAGGAATATGGGCTGAACTGTTAGGCGGGTTGCAAGCGTCGGTGGATGTTAATTTCTTTGATGTTGGCGGAAATTCACTTCTGTTAAGTGACTTGCAACAAAGTATTGAACGTACTTTTGACCATACCGTAGCACTGCTCGACCTGTTCGAAAATACAACAATTCGCTCACAAGCCGATTTCATACAACGAGCCTCTCAACCTAAGCCAGCTGATCAATATCAAACACAATGCCACACGGCGAGGTTGGCTTTCCATCCTGATCGGTGGAAGTTAACAACAGAGAGCCAGAAGGGAGAAAAAAGATGACAGAACAATCAAACGATCTCGGTGTTGCTGTGATCGGTATGGCCGGTCGATTCCCTCAATCTGACAGTGTGGCACAATTTTGGCAAAACCTTCGGGCTGGACGTGAGTGTATTTCAGAATTTGATGTGCAAGAGATCATCCGCTCTGGCGTTGCACCGGAAATCGTCAAACGTGCTGATTATGTCCGTCGTAAAGGTGCAGTTGCTGATATCGACTGTTTCGATGCGCCGTTTTTTTCAATTGCACCAAGAGAGGCCGAACTCACTGATCCTCAGCATCGGTTAATGTTGGAAGGTGCTTGGCATGCGATGGAAGACGCAGGTTATGATCCACTGACGTTTAAAGGCGATATTGGTGTCTTTGCAGGAAAAAGCCTTGACTCTTATCTGATGCTTAATGTTTTACCTACCTTTAAAAAGGTATTTTCTTCTGGAAGTTTGCAGGCTGCAATCGGGAATGATAAGGACAGCATGACTACCCAGATTGCTTATCATCTTAATTTACGTGGTCCGGCTATTACGATTCAGACATCTTCTTCGACCTCTTTGGTTGCTATCTGTTCTGCCGCGCAAAGCCTTTTGACTTGGCAGTGTGATATGGCGTTGGCAGGAGGTGTGACTTTAGGGCCACCAATACACAGTGGCTATTTGTCGCAAGAAGGAGGGATTACTTCTCATGACGGGCACTGCCGGACTTTTGATATTGCAAGCACCGGATTTGTGCCGGGTACAGGGCTTGGTTTAGTCGTATTGAAACGATTAGATGAGGCGATACGGGATCGTGACAATATTATTTCTGTTATTCGTGGATTTGCCGTCAACAATGACGGTTCGGCCAAAGTAAGTTATACAGCGCCAAGTGTTGATGCCCAGGTACGCGCGATTACAACAGCCCATGCGATGGCAGGGTGGTCAGCTGATGATATTTCTTATATCGAAGCCCATGGGACTGGGACGCGATTAGGTGATCCAATTGAAGTAACCGCTTTGACCAAAGCATTTCGTCAAACAACAAAGAGACGTTCATTTTGCTGGTTGGGATCGGTCAAAACGAATGTTGGTCACATGGACACTGCAGCGGGGGTTACCGGCTTTATCAAGGCTTCACTCTGTTTGCAGAATGCAGAGTTACCGCCATCAATCAACTATGAAACGCCGAATCCGGCGTGTGATTTCCCTTCATCGCCATTTAAAATTGTGCAAAAACTGGAGTCATGGAAGCCAGAAAGTGGTGTTCGTCGAGCGGGTGTAACTTCATTAGGTATGGGAGGCACCAATGCACATGTAGTCCTTGAACAAGCGCCAGAAATGATTCCCAGAAGTGCATCATCACAACCACAAATATATGTTGTCTCTGCACGAAGTGAAGCAGCTCTATTTCGGCAACTAAAAGAACAGGCTAGAGGGTTGGCTCAAGCTGGGAATCTGCACCAGTTACCACAAGATGTTGCCTTTACATTGGCAGTTGGACGGCATGCTATGCCTTGGCGGGCAGCTGTGGTATCGAGTTCTGTCCAAGAGGCAAGCATAGCGTTTAACGAAGCCAAAGCAAGCCAGCTTCACTTTGGTCAACCGGGGGCGGTGAAACCAATCACATTCTTGTTCTCAGGTCAGGGCAGTCAATATGCGCAAATGGCGGCATCGCTTTATCAACATGAACCGGTGTACCGACAAGCTTTCAATCAAGTAGCTGATATAACGCAGACTGTTTGTGGGCCAAATCTCAAAGAATTGCTCTATGGTTCACAATCAACGCAAGCTGGTGAAGAACAACTGGCAGACACATCATTGACACAACCAGCACTGTTTGCTGTCGAATACGCATTGGCCCAGTTGTGGCTTGATCGTGGTATCAGGCCAACTGCATTGATTGGTCACTCATTAGGTGAATGGGTTGCAGCTGTACTGGCAGGGGTAATGAGTCTTCAAGATGCCGTACGATTAGTCAATATTCGTGGTCGTGTTATGGCAGCATCGCCTCATGGCGTCATGCTTTCAGTCAGAGCCAATAAAAGCGCATTGCTGTCGTTGTTAAATGATGAAGTGGAACTGGCCGCTGATAATGCACCAGGGCTGTGTGTTTTGGCTGGACAAGAGAATGCTGTTGAAGTGGTAGAAAAACAACTTGATGATCAAGGAATACGTCACGAGCGTTTAAGGACTTCTCATGCGTTTCATTCTAAGTTGATGTGCCGTGCAGCCAGTGAGCTATTGCAAGCAATACAGGATGTCGACCTGAAGGCACCATCCATGCAAATTATCTCTACGGCTTTAGGGCGTGCAGTGACGGATCAAGAAATCACGGATCCTTACTACTGGAGTGAGCAAATGCTTAGACCAGTATTGTTCAAAAACGCGGTAGTAGAAGCTTCTCAACAATATGCCTGTGACTTCCTTGAAATAGGGCCAGGCAGTTCACTTGCTACAATGGCAATACTTGGTGCTGAACCGAGTACCACAACATATACAAGTCTCCCGAAAGCAACCGAAGGTGAAGCCAGTTTCGCTCACGACAGGGATACGCTTGCGAGATTATGGGCCGCTGGACACCCGCTGGATTGGCAAGCAGTATTCACTCACCATGCATGTGCGCGCGTTTCTTTGCCAGGCTATGCGTTTGAAAAAATTCGTTATTGGATTAGCAGCCCAGAAGAGCACGATATGGTAGAAAACGACCCAGTTTCGGCTCAAACACCAACAGTAAAAACATCCAGTCCGTTTTCGGCATCCAGTCGTAAAACCCCAAGGCCTGATACATTATCAACATCTTTTGAACCAGCAGCATCAAAAATTGAGCAGCAAATCAGCGAGGTGCTTGAAGATTTATTAGGGATTTCAGGGATTGGCCGACAAGATGATTTTTTTGAAATGGGCGGACATTCTTTGATGGCCTCCATGGCTATAGCCCGATTATCTGATCAAATGGGTGTGGAGATAGATGCACAAACCTTTTTTTCATCACCTACGGTTGCTGATTTGGCTACGCGCTTTGAGCATAAAGAGACAGTGCAGGGTGAAAGCCTTGTAGATAGTCTACTTACTGAGATTGAAGAAGAAGCAGTAGAGGGAGAGGTAGAATGAATATCCAACCTTCTATGACACTTGCAGCTCGTTTGTATGCCTTGTCTGCACAAGATCGTACTGACTTTGTTTTACGACTACTGGAAAAAGGCGGATCGTTATCTTCTTTACCCATTGCTCAATTGAATGAAACCACGGAAGCGCCATTGTCATTTGAACAACAACGCCTAGCAGTGCTTGATCATCTTGAGCCGGAATCTTGCGATTATTTATTGTATCAGGCGTTCCGTGTTCCTGGATTGCTGGATGCAGAAAAGCTTCGACAGGTATTTACTGAGTTAGTTGAAGAACATTCTGCGCTGCGTACACAGATTAATTTTGATTTAACCCAATCAAAACAAAAGCATTGTAACGAATTGGAATTGCCGTTTGTTGTACACAAACTCGCTGGTGAAGAATTTGAAGCGCTTTTGCCAAAAGCAAACAACCTAATTAGGCAAGCGATTCCTCTTGGTCGAGCACCATTATTTCGCGTGGATGTGATTGAAAATTCAGGGAGAGATCGTGTGTTGTTATTTCGGATTCATCATATAGTTGCTGATGGTATTTCTCTGTCTCTTTTATTTCAATCTGCGTTGACTAAGTATGAAGCGCTGGTTGCGGGAAGAACGACGACTCGGATCAAAAATGAACGGGCGTCACTTGCCGATTTTGCGACCTGGCAACACATGTGGGCTGACGGTGTGAAGCAATCGAATTTAGGAGATGCATGGCTGAGTAGTCTGCATACTGCACCAACACAATCGACGCTTCCTGCGGACATAACACCGTTTAAAAATGAATACATAGTCCCTGAAGGGCGTTTATTTCGAAGTATTATCGACTCGGATTTAGCAGAAGATATTCTACAAACGAGTCGAGACGCCAGAGTTGGGCAACACGCTATATTTGTTGCAGCACATGCGCTGACATTAAGGGTGTTGAGTGGGCAGGAACGATTCATAATTGGATCGCCAGCCTCTGGGCGTGTACGACCCGAAATTGAACAGACTGTAGGATTTTTTGCGACAACAAATTTTTTAGATGTTGACCTAACAGAATCGACAACATTTTCACATGTGCTTGAACGAGCTAGCCAGGCAATGCATCAGGCAGAACAACTAAAATCAGTGCCATTTGAAATGTTGCGGGAGAAGTTAACACCAATTGCTGCCATCAACAAAGGACCATTATTTCAAACATTTTTGATATCACACAGTACCGAGAAACAAAACGCATTCAAAGTCGCTGGACAAGACTGGCAATTGCTTGAGCTCCATAATGGCAGTTGCAAATTTGACATAACATTAGAGCTGACACCATTCAATGACGGATTTGAATGTTTGATTGAATATGATGCAACACGTTATTCGGATAAATTGATTCAAACCTATGTCGAAATCTTTACTCACATGTTAGCGGCAATCGCTCGGTATTCGAACGATGAAATGCAGACTGTGTCATTGCCTGTTCAAGTAGAAATGCAGCAGCAGCTTGATCAGCTGAATCACACTTCGGTCACTTGGCCGGAAGTGGAACAAACCTTATCTATAATTGAACGTCAGTTCAATAAACAAGCGCAGCGTATTGCCTTGTGTAGTGATGCAGGAAGCTGGACCTATGCGGAATTAGACAGGGCATCCGCTCAGATTGCCTCGAGTTTGCTGGCTCAAGATGTTCAAGCTGGGGATGCAATTGCTGTTGAACTTGACAGAGAGGCAGCATTGATTGCTGTGTTACTGGGGATCTGGCGGGTTGGTGCGGTATATGTACCTCTTGATCCGAAGAACTCTATTGAGCGGACTAATACGATTGTTTCGCTGGCAAAACCAAAGTTGATGATAAGTCGTAACATTCATGATCATATCACTTGTCTGAATCCTGATGACTTATATGGTGACCATATAGATTGTTCGTTTAACCAACACAATGCGAATGGTACAGAGGTAGCCTACATCATTTTCACTTCTGGCAGTACAGGAACTCCGAAAGGTGTTTGTGTTACCCATGACAATCTTAAGAACTTCTTGCGCTCTATGGCTGAGAAGCCGGGCCTGTCTCAGGAAGATCGTTTGTTGTCAGTCACAACTCCAGGTTTTGATATCTCTTTGTTGGAGTTCTTACTGCCTTTAACCGTTGGTGCAACTCTAGAGTTGGCTTCTTCAGATATTGTCTCCGATGTCTTTGCCTTGAGAGCGCTGATTGAGCAAAGTCGCCCTACCGTGATGCAGGCCACCCCTTCGCTTTGGCATATGCTGATAAATACAGGTTGGCGGCCACACAGCACATTAAGAATTTTAGCCGGTGGCGAGCCAATGCCTTTATCACTAGCACGCACGATGCTTGAATCTGCGCAGGCACTGTGGAATATGTATGGGCCAACCGAGACAACCATTTGGTCGCTTTGTGAACAGTTAACATTACCGCTTGATACGGTTTGTATTGGTCACCCCATTGCCAACACAGAAATTCGTATCGTTGATCCACAAGGTCGATTAGTACCTATTGGCGTTACAGGTGAGCTCTGGATTGGTGGTATGGGGGTGGCGTCTGGCTATCAGGATTTGCAAGATTTAACGATTCAGAATTTTATAACCCTTAATACAACGTCGAAGTCACGTTGGTATCGGACAGGTGATCATGTCCGCATGACCCACGCAGGGCAAATCATATTTGTAGGCCGAAAAGATGATCAGCTGAAAATCCGTGGGCATCGGGTTGAGTTAGGGGAAATAGAAGCCATTCTGATGAAAAACCCATACAAGGTTCGAGTGGTTGTTCGGGCACAGGAACAAGTAGAAAACACGCGGTTAGTCGCTTATGTTGAAACCCTAGAGAGCAGCCAAAGTCATCTTAGTAGCGCGCAGATGGCTCAGTTTGCTACGGATGTTTTACCTGATTATATGCGCCCTTCCAGTTGGCGGTTTACTCCTTCTTTCCCCAGAAACAGTGCCGGAAAAATAGATCGCAAAGCACTCGATAAACTCGATTGTCCCGATGAAGTAACGTCTCATCAATTTGACCTTCCGCAAGGGAACGTAGAGCAATGTTTGGCCAAGATGTTAATGGCCTTGCTCAATATAGATGAGATTGATCGAAATGCAGATTTCTTTGTTCTGGGCGGGAATTCAATGGTGGCTGTTGAGTATCTGATGCAGATTCACCGGAAGTTAGCCGTGAAACCCCAACTTAAAGTGTTGCTTGAAAATCCCACGGTTGCCTCGATGGCTAGGTACATCAAAGCCCACAAAAAGACACACTTTAGCGAGAAAGAACGGCCAGAAAAAGTACCGTCCGGACAAAATAAAGAGAATATCCACTTCCCACTCACTGATGTGCAAAGAGCTTACTGGTCCGGACGTCAGGTGAGCCGCGAAGGTGCTTCGGTAAGCTCTTATATTTACCAAGAGTTTGAATCAACAACACTTGAATTGCACCGTCTAGAAAGCGCTTTGAACAAATTAATCCAAAGACAAAGTATGCTGCGTGCGATTGTGACAGAAGATGGTCAGCAGAAAATCTTATCGCAGGTAACGTTTTACAAGATTGAGTGCGATGACCTGAGTTCTGTGGCTGAACATTCACTAGAAGCACTGTTGTTGCAAAAACGTACACAACTTAAAAGAGGTTGCCAGTCAACCGAAACATGGCCTCTATTCGAGCTTCAAGCAACAAAATTACCTAATGGGGCGCTTAGGTTACATTTTGGAATTGACTTATTAATTGCTGATGCAGCCAGCTTAAACATCCTCGCTGAAGAATTATTTCTTTTGTACGAGGGGGAAGATGAGCAGCTCCCTATATTGCCGATTTCATTTCAGGACTATGTATTGCAGGATCAATCTGAACTGCACCAAAATGAACGAAATGAAGCTGAGCAATGGTGGGATGAACAGATTTCTCATTTTCCTGCTGGCCCAGATTTACCAGTGCGCACCGAGTTGGATGAATTATCATCCTTGAACTTTTGTCGTCGTAGCCACGTCCTATCAGCTTCTTCTTGGGCAGCATTGCGGCAACTCGCTCGCAATCAGCGCGTGAGTGCAACCAGTTTACTGTTGTCAATTTTCTCATTGATTCTTACTCGTTGGAGTCAGCAATTAGAATTTTCGCTTAATCTTACCGTGTTTAACCGGCCTAGAATGTCGGGAGCAGATGCTTTAATTGGCGATTTTACAGATATTTTGTTGCTCCCAATTTCAACAGAAAAACAACCTTCTCTGCGAAAATTGGCTTTACAAATTCAAAATAGACTTTGGCAATCATTGGATAACTCTGCGCTCTCTGGTGTGCGAGTGAGCGAAAAACTGATTCGTTCTGGTCGCATTGCAGCACCATTACCTGTGGTATTTACAAGCCTGCTTGACCAAGCCTCAAGCATCAATTCAGGCATTATAAATGCGCTTGATATTCAAACTGTTTACACCATCAGTCAAACTCCTCAGGTGTGGCTCGACCATCAAGTAATGGAGCGGGAAGGTAAGCTCTACCTTAACTGGGATGCAGTAGAAGAGTTGTTTGAACCAGCTATGCTCGATGAGATGTTCGCTGCCTATATTGAGCTGATCGAAGAACTGGCACTCAACCCTTCTTTGCTGGAAGCTACCAATTTGCCACGATTACCCGCTGTGGCAACAGCTATACAACGGTGTGCTCTGCCAACATCCGGCCTTCATGATGCATTGGCGAATTATGCAAGGGAGACGCCACATGCAACCGCGATATGGCAGGCGAATGCTGCGGGTGAATGTTTGGCTGAGATTTCATACGACCAGTTAAACCGAGCCGCAAACCGAGTAGCAATAACCCTTCAATCGGGTGGTGTAGTACAAGAAGAGATTATTGCTATTGTGATGGAGAAAGGTTGGGAACAAAGCGCTGCGGCCCATGGCATCTTAAAAAGTGGTGGTGCTTATCTTCCTATAGACCCTGGGTTACCAAAGCAACGTCAGCAGGAATTACTGACCATCGCTCAGGTCCGACACATTCTTACTCAGCCTCAGTACGCAGCCGATCTGGTGGACCTGCCGCAGACAGTGCATGTGGTGAGCTCAGATTGGCAAAGCTGTAACCAGCCGTTTGAAGCTAAATCCGCTCATCCGGAACAGACGGCTTATGTCATTTTTACTTCTGGCTCTACAGGGACGCCAAAAGGGGTTGTGATCAGCCATCAGGCCGTGATGAACACAATAGAGGATATTTGCACCCGCCGAGAGCTTACCGAAACAGATGGTGTTTTTGGCTTATCATCCTTGAGTTTTGATTTATCCGTGTTTGATTTATTTGGCACAACAGCGCGAGGTGCTCGATTGGTGCTACCTCACCCTGAAGGATTGAAAGACCCCCGCCATTGGGAGCGGGTGTTACAGGCGGGGGGAGTCACGGTATGGAATTCAGTACCAGCACTACTGCGGATGCTGACTATTCATGAGCAGGACAGAAGTGGAGTTTTCCCTCAGTTACGGGTAGCGATGCTCAGCGGGGATTGGATACCTTTAAGCCTTCCGGAAGATGCTTGGCAGAGTTTAAACCGTGAAATGAAGATTTATTCGTTAGGTGGAGCGACGGAAGCATCAATTTGGTCGATTGAATATGAGATTGAGTCGGTAGATAAAAATTGGCAGAGCATACCTTATGGAATCGGCTTAACCAATCAGCCAATGCGTGTAATGACTGCAGGGCTACAGGAATGTCCGGTTGGTGTTGTAGGGGAGATAGTCATAGGTGGTGACGGTTTAGCGCAGGGTTATCTGGGGCGCAAAGACCTGACAGAGAAAAGCTTTGTGATTCATCCGGAAACAGAAGAACGACTCTACAAGACAGGAGATTTGGGGCGATATGACCGTGATGGTGTGATTGAGTTTTTAGGGCGGATAGATAATCAGGTAAAAATCAATGGTCATCGGGTTGAGTTAGGTGAAGTTGAAGCCGTGTTAGAAAAGCATAACAAGATCCGGCAAGTAAAGGTCATGACACGCGGCGTAGGTGACGGTGCAAGCCTTGTCGCATTTATTGAGACTGATGAGCTACTTTCCGATCAGGAGATCGACCCTGCGATTATAAAAGACCCAGCACAACGCTTGGCTTTTAAATTGGAACAACATGGAATACGGCGTCTTGATGGTAAGAGAATCGCTTTTACGCCACCTAAGCAAAGTGATGTACGTTTTGTCCGCCGCCGGAGCTGCCGAAGTTATAGCGAACAGTTAGTCACTAAGGCGCAATTCCAACAAGTTCTACAATCGCTGTCACAATGCTCTTTCGATAAGTTGCCGTTCCCGAAATATCGTTATGGTTCAGCCGGCGGGCTTTATCCAGTTCAAATTTACATCGGTATTCATCCAAATAAGGTTGAGGGGATTCCTAGCGGCCTGTATTACCACGACCCCCGCAACAATGAGCTTGTTGCTGTCGGAGATCGTCCAGATGGTAGAGTTAGCGGGCAGTCAGGACCAAATATTGGTTTGATAGAAAGCAGTGCATTCGCTATGTACTTCGTCAGCAATAAATCCGCGATTGAGCCGATGTATGGCCAAAAAATGGGGGAGATTTTTGCGGCTATGGAAGTCGGTGCTATATGTCAGATGCTGGAAGAAGAGGCCGCTAATCTGGATATGGGATTCTGCCAGCTTGGTGCGATGGATGATCGCGATTTACGTCGTGCCCTAGAGCTGAATGATGATTATCAGGTCTTACACTGTAGTGTAGCTGGGGTTGTGCCAGAACAGATGCATAATCAAGAAGCGATGTTCAAAGATTTCTCTAAATATGAAAAACAACCTAGGTTAGACATAGCATCCGAACAAAACTTTGATCAAGCCTTAAAAGATTATCTTCAAGAAAGTTTACCCGCATATATGGTTCCATCGCGTATTGTCGCTTGCCGTCATATGCCATTGACGGCAAATGGCAAAATTGACAATAAAGCATTACTTGCTCAGTTGGAAGATAACCAAGCGAATCACGGAGGCTTGGTTGGAAATCATCAACCTGCTGAACTGGAACGTAGTATGGCAATATTTGCAGGGAGCCCAATTAATCAAATTAAAGCCGATGAACTGGAAAGCAAAGTACTTGACTGGTGGCGTGAAGCACTTGGTGGGCTTGAAGTGGGAGTGCAAGACAGTTTCTTCGACATTGGCGGGACCTCCCTTGAATTGGTTCGTGTGCATCGTTCGATGGAACAAGAGATGAGAATGGAAATTCCAATCGTTGACCTGTTTCGATTAGCAACACCGAAAGATGTTGTTCACTACCTCATGAACCTGAAATCTGAAATGACACAGCCAGAGATAGCTCCGTCCGTTACTAAGCCAGGCAGCAATGATTTTAAAGCCAGCCGGGCTGCGTTGCTTGCTCGTTGTCAAAATAGCTAATTGAAGGATTCATTATGAAACAGCATCAAGTTGCCCAATTGTGTGAGGATTTGCGTCAGGGGCGTACCACGGCAACCAAATTAGTTGAAATCTATGCTGAGCGGATTATGACATTAAATCCGACTATTAATGCTTTCAGTCAATTACGCCTAAATGAAGCACGGGCAGAAGCATTGGCTTGTGATGAGGCGCGTCGTCAAGGACAAACGCTGGGGCCTCTGGCTGGTATTCCATGCACGATTAAAGAAGCTTTTCATGTCGCTGGATTACGAAGTACTGGTGGTGTAACACATTTGAAAGATAACTGGGTTGAAGAGGATGCGCCAGCCGTGGCCAGACTGAAAGCTGCTGGTGCCATCATCTTAGGCAAGACGAATATCCCGGCCATGACAGCAGACTGGCAAACCTACAATGAGATCTTTGGCACAACAGTTAACCCATGGAACACAGCGCGTTCTTCAGGTGGGTCTTCTGGCGGAGCGGCGGCTGCAGTAGCGAGCCAGATGAGTGTGTTTGATTTGGCAAGTGATTTATGTGGTTGTATGCGTATACCTGCCCATTTCTGTGGTGTTTTTTCCCACCGACCCAGTTATGGTCTAACTACAGTTCGCGGCCATGTTCCAGGAGACCCTACTGGAAAGATTGAGCCAGATCTCAGCTGTTCAGGGCCAATTACCCGCTCTGCTAAGGATTTGCGACTTTTACTACAGATTCTATGTGAACCGTGGGTGGATCTACCAACGGACATGCCCGCTTTAGCTGAGCGGAAAGATAACTCATTGCGAATATTAGTTTGGCTTGGAACCTCTGATCATAAGATAGATACAGCTATGCGACAGCATATTGAAACTACGCTGAATAAACTGGAGGGATCTGTCAATGTTGAATTTGTTTTTGGTGCCCCGGCAGAATTCGATTTAGAAGAAGTAATCGATTTGGTCATGACACTAACTGGGCGGCTTCTATCTACTGCTAGTTCTCCTCTTGGTCGGGTTGTTTCTGCTCTAAACGCATTTGGGTTGAAATTGCGTGACAGTAGTGACAAGCGAGCTGATTTCGCTTGGGCCCTTGCCAAAGGTGCGATAGGTAGAGACGCCGTTGATAAAACTAGGACAGAGGCAAATTCCCGAGTAGATGCTTTTTTTGACCGCTTTGACCTGCTAATTACACCTGTCGCACCAGTTCCTGCTATCGAACACGACTTTGCACCAACTCATCAGCGGGTATTAACTGTAGATAATCAGACTGTTCCGTACAATGAATTAATGGTCTGGAATGCGCTGGCAAGCGTGTTTGCCCTACCCGCAACCATTGTTCCTCTAGGTATTGGTGAAGATGGATTACCTATTGGTATTCAAGTGATTGGTAAGCGATTTCATGACAGCACCTGTATTGAGTTTGCCGAACGTGTGGAAGCCGTTTTACCTGCGACCCCTTTGCCTAAGGACATTAATTTATGACAACGAATAATAACAAAGTTTTGCCAGAGCATCCGGTCAATCATGGAATATTTGAGGGGCCAACTTCTTCTGTATTGATTCAGATGTCGCTCCCGATTCTATTTGGCTTTTTGACGCAAGTGATTTACAGCATCGCAGATACGGTTTGGATCAGTATGATTGACCCAACAAATCCAGCAATTATTGCCGGAGTTGGTTTGGTCTTTCCATTAGGGATGATTTTATTTGCCATTGGCAATGGTCTACAGGTGGCAATGGGTTCTGTCTTGTCACGCGCCATTGGTGCCAAAGATGATACGGTATTAAAAGCCTTGTTTGCTGCTGGGATGCTACAGGCTTTGATTATTGGACTGATAGCATTGGCAATTGCATTGATCTTTGGTCACCAATTACTGGTGTTATTAGGTGCTTCTGGTGAAATCAAAGACTATGCAGATGAATTCTTCCTATATTCGTTACCCGGCGTTGTGCCCGTTATTCTGGTTGGAACGTTTATGGGCATGCTGCAAGGACAGGGGAAGATGAAAGTGATGATGCAGGCAGCCTTACTTGGCTCAATTGCGAATATTGTGCTTGATCCAGTCTGTATCTTTGTTTTTGATTTAGGTGTTAAAGGTGCGGCTCTTGCGACCGTCATTGCTCAGTGCTTGGTGCTGATTAAATTAGCCCTGACCATTTTGGCAGAGCCAGGGCATTTACAGCTTAAATTTTTTCCACCAGTTAAATTGTTACATATTACAAAACAGCTTTCCACGATTGGCTCAGTGCAGATGTGGATTCAGATTATCATTGCAACGAGTGTGCTGGTCTACAACCGCTTTGTCATTGACGTCGATCCGATGGCAATGACTGCATTCACCTTGGTCGGCCGCTTAGATTTTCTTGTTATGATTCCTATGTTTGCAATATCAACGGCCCTTCTTACTATTGTCGGACAAAACTGGGGTAGGAAAAATTATGACAGAGCCTTTGATGCATTAAAAACAGCAACAATTTTGTCTTTTGGCACAGTGCTGGTGTTGTCTTTGTTACATATTTTGATTGCGCCATTAATTTATCCACTCTTTTCTTCAGAGCCTGGTGTAGTGAAATATGCGGTGACTCAAGTCCGCATTATGGACTTATCACTGCCTTTTATTGCGATTAGTTTATGCATTGCTGAATTTCACCAAGCCATAGGTAAGCCTATCATGGCTTTATATCTCACTGTGTGCCGACATTTTGTGTTGTCTGTTCCTGCTGTTGCTGGATTTATTTATCTGCTTAATATGGGTATTTCTGGTGTTTACTTTGGTGCAATGACAGGAACATTTTTCGCGGCGTTTGTATCCATCTATGTCTTACAGCGCTTGAAAAAGACCACGAGAACTGCGCTTTTATCAGAGGAGGGGATTCAATGACTTATCCTCTCAGTCATGCTCAAAACCGTTGTTGGATAGCGCAAGAGTTGCTGCCAAACACAGCTGTCAGCACCATTGGTGGCATTGTACGGATTCATGGGGAAGTGGACATAGCTAGGCTGGAGCAAGCCATTCAGGCAGCTCGGAATGAGTTTTTACCATTTCATTTATATCTGTGCAGTGTGGATGGTAATCCTGTTCAACGAGTGAGTGAAAACCCAACAGGTATTGTTGAAAAAGTACACTTACCACAAATGAATTTGCAGAACTGCTCTGTATTTGAATCATGGGCAGACGAGATTTTTCGCTCCCCGTTAAGTCAGCAAGAATTTCATTATTTTACGCTGTTTCAAACTCACGATGGTGGAGGATACATTATTCGTATGCATCATGCCTTCGCTGATGGCTGGGCTATGTCGTTGCTGACTTCTTTTATTGAGCGTGCTTATAAGACTGATGAGCCGATTAATTATCGAGAATCAAGCCCCTCGTTTCTTGAGTCCTTAAACAAAAGGCAGGCGTACTTTAGTTCATCAAACTTTGAGCGTGATCGGCAGTTCTGGTCTGAACGATTAACCACTTTTAATGCTGCACTACCAACGCTAACACCATCAACTGTCGGCGGGCAGGGGTACCGTACAGTTTTTACATTAAGTAAACATCAATCAAAGGAGTTAAAAGATTGTGCGAAGATCCTTGATCTATCAGTCAATCAACTGTGGCTCCTTTTATATGCGGTATATATCGGCCATCGAGATGGCACGCAAGAAGGCGTGATTGGTTGCCCGCTTATGGATCGCCACAGTCGGGTAGATCGGCAAGTATTTGGGATGATGACAACTCACGCGCCCTTCATCTGGAAGCTGGATCCAGATGAAAGCTTCATGGAACTGGCTAAACGAGTCAAACAGGATTTTGCTAATCTGATTCGTCACAGCAAATGCCCTTTAGAGCATATGCAGGACGAAATCCCAGAATCACAGCGGCATCATGGTCCGTTATTTGACGGTTGTATTAATTATTATGCTTTTGATCATAGTGAACAATTTGCTGAATTCCCTCAAACAGTTGAGGATTTTTACACAGGTTACCAGACATACCGCTTTCAAATAGTTATTCGCGAATGGCAAAATAATGGTGTGATACAGCTGATTTATGATGATGCACCAGCAGAAGACACACGATTAGAAATCAAATCTATGCATGATGGTATGCTCTGTTTAATGGTGCAAGTTAATGCGCAGCCAGAGATGTCATTGCGCTATGCAAGTGTATTGCCGGATGAATATCGACAAGCGAGGATGAAACTACTGACCGGCCCTGTCCAAGATACAGACCCATTGGCCGATGTCATCACTGCTCTTCATCATTTCTCAACCACCACGCCAAATGCACCAGTACTGCATACTAGCAGTAGTGTGATTTCATATCAGGATCTTTTTCAAGATGTTCAGGCAATTGCCCAAACATTGCAGGATCATGATGTAGGCTTAAATGCATCAGTCGGTATTTTAGTTCGGCGAAGCCCTCAAACGATTGCTTCTATACTGGCTGTACTTTGGGTCGGCGCCAGTTTTGTGCCACTTAACCACGACTTTCCAATAGATCGTTTGTCTTACATGATTGAAAAGGCAGAAGTGAGCGTCATATTGCACGATAGAGATGGCTCAAAAGTTGCCAAGTCGTTGGTGAATCAACCAATTGATGTGACAAAGATTTGTACGTTTCACTCAACAGGACCAGCTGTTACTCGTGGCGATAGAGCTTATGTTCTTTTCACCTCGGGCAGTACAGGGCAGCCGAAAGGTGTTGAGGTCAGTCGGGCAAACCTAGAAAACTACCTGCACTATTCTGCGAGAACTTACTATACGGCCACTGATTGTTCGGCTTTTTATACGCCAATCACATTTGACCTCACACTGACCTCCATCCTATCGCCTATAGTAGCAGGAGCGTCCATCCGTATCTATCAAGAAGGCATTCAGGTTGAGCAGATGCTGACCAATATGATTGAAGACGCTGAAGTAACCATATTAAAAATAACTCCGTCTCATCTTAAAATATTACAGCAGATAGAACATGGCATTTCAGCTATACGCAGCTTTATTGTTGGGGGAGAAAATTTACAGCGAAGCTTAGCCGAGCACATTAATACACAGTTTCCAGATAGCGTGATTTACAACGAATATGGTCCTACTGAGGCAACCGTTGGTTGTTTAGTCGCTAAGTTTGATTCAAGTAACAAATCCATGTCTGTCCCTATTGGGCTGCCGATTGATAACATGAGTGTGCGAGTACTTTCCGCTTGGGGTAGTGATGTACCAATTGGTGCTACTGGTGAGTTGGTTGTGGCTGGGGCTTCTGTGGCACAAGGTTATATCAAAGAGCCCTCTCTCACGATGGATAAGTTTTCAACCGATCCAAACGATTCCCAAAAACGCATTTATCAGACAGGGGATGTTGTTGCGTTCTTTGATGAGAACACACTAGTGTATCTGGGGCGTCGGGATCGTCAGGTCAAAATACTGGGAAATCGGATTGAACTTGATGAAGTTGAAAATATTGCAACTAATTGTCCAGAAGTAACTCAGGCTGTCGCCGTTGTATTGCATGATCAACAAGGCGAACCGAGTGCATTAGGTTTAATTTATTCGCCAGAAGCATTAGATAGTCATCAGGTTCATGCCTTTCTAACTAAAGCATTGCCTCGGCACATGATGCCTAACATGGTGATTGGTCGAGACGTTCTACCACTGTCAGCAAACGGAAAAGTCGATACTGAAAAGTTAGTTGAATGCTTAACTAGGCAAACACCCTCTGAGGTTAAACAGCAAACCAGCGCCATTGAATTAAGCGTTTCAAACATCATTCAACAGGTGCTTGAAAAGGCAGAAATCGGAATGAATGATAACCTGTTTTTATTGGGGCTGGATTCTATCAAGAGCTTAAGAATAGCCGCGAAATTAGATGACTTTTCTATCACTTCATCAGAGGTCATCCAATTAGCATCAATTGGTGCTATTGCAGATCTTTGTGAATGTCGGGCTGCGTCTGTTCAGTCGAAAACGACTGAATTTGAAACCTTGTCAGCAAGCCTGACACTTGCAACTCAGTGGTTTTTAGACTGGTATGCACCAAAGCCTGACTATTATGCACAATATGTCACCCTTACCTTGCAAGGAGACGTACAGATTGAGTCTATTAAAACTGCGTTAAGGATCATCATTGCGCGACACAGCGGTTTACGAAAGAAGATAGAATCACAAACGGGTCACTTCGAATCACTTGATGCGGAGTCAGTTTCATTACCAATAGTTATTCTAGAAAAAGATGTCCCTTCACAAGTTGCTGCAAAAAAGGTGACTCAATGCCTTCAATTGGACACGGGACAATTGATGGCTGTTGGCGTCTTTACAGCCACTCCTCAAAAACTGTTGCTGGCAGTTCACCATGCAGCGATTGATGCCTATTCATGGTTTGCGTTGCTGCAGGAATTTGATGCCTTACTAAAAAATGGGCCATGTGCGCTTAAACGCTCCCCGTTGCCTACGGTATCAAACCGGGGAGCTTATCTTGCTTTTATGGCGCAGTCTTTATCCGATGTCGAATTGGAGCAGTGGCAGTCTTTTACCAGAGCAAAAGGGCCTCAGTTTCAGTTAACAGAAGTCATGGAGCAACAATCAGCCTTTATTGAATACAAAAGTCAGATAGCCCTGGATGGAGAGTGGTTGGAAAACCAGGCTCGTGATATTTATGGGTTAACAGGAGAAATGCTGGTTTTAGCGATTGTATTACACGCGATCGCTCCCTGGTCCGATGCTTCGACATGCCAAATTGAATTAGAGCGGACCGGACGAACAGTGATTCCAGGAATGCCACCTAATTTGAATGAAATAGGCTGGTTCTCTGCTATTTTTCCGGTTGCGCCTCCATCACAAGCTCTATCCTGGGATCAACGTTTCAAAGATGTGAAAGCTCATATTATGCAACTTCCGCCTTATCCTGAAGTTTTTGCCGCATTGCGTCTACAACAACCAGAAAGGTTTGCATATCAGCCTAGTTTACGCCTCAATCCTTTGGGGTCATCTGCTCAAATGGCTTTAGATATCATAGATGTCGATATGGCTCATAGCGGCTTGTGTAATGAGACAGGGAGCCATAGTCAGTGCGGACTTGAACTCGATATCGCCTGGAATGCAGATGAAATATTGCTCACGTTGAGACGAAATTCAATCCAGATGTCCAATATGGGTCAATTACATCTTACGCAAATAATTGAATCTTCATTTAAGGAAGCTTACGAGTTTCTGAGCGCACAAGATCAACGTGTTATCACTGCAACAGATTTTGATGAGGTTGATCTGTCTGAGGATGAGCTATCTCAAATACTTGTAGCAATAGAGGGTGATGGGAACAAGCGACTATGAAACATGATGCTAAGAGCCTAGAAGGCCTGAGAATTGACCGCGACAAGGAGCCTGTTTCAAAGAAAGTAAGAAGCACTTCTAAGCGCTTTAATATGCGAACAAAAATATTAACTGGCTCGGCAGTATGCATCATGCTTTTTTATGTTTTTGTTCATTTATTCACTTCTAAACCTGATGCTCAGGCCCAGCCAGACCGTGCGCTATCGACTCATGTTGAAGTACATGAATTGTCAACGGACGAAACGTCGTTGATCAGTAATCAACAAGAGTTAGTGCCAGTGGCGTTAGCATCGGATGCGACAGCACCATATCAATCTGTTCTAGAGGCGACAGGTTATTTTCGAGCTCCTCGGCGTATAAAAGTTGTTCCTCAGGTGGGCGGTAAAATTGAGGCGCTGTATGTAGATATTGGTCAGCGAGTTACAAAAGGAGAAGTGCTTGCCAAAATAGACGATCGATACGCCAAAATTGAGCACGAGCGCGCAGAGTTGATCTTAGCTCAGGAAAAGGCTGTTCTGGCAGAAATTCAATTATCACTCGATCAGGCAAAAAATGTTCTTAACCGAAGTATTCTACTTTCCCAGAAGAAAGCACTGGCACTGCATGATTTAGAAGAAAGAGAAACTGAGGTCGCTATTTTGCAGGCGCGCCTTATTGCCCAGCAGCAAGCCGTTAAGTTAGCTGATGCGGATTTACGGTTAAAAGCGCTTGATTTAAAAGAACATTATATTTGTGCTGCTTTTTCTGGGGTAATCGTTGAGTTATTGGCGAATACGGGTGATTACATTTTTCCAGCAGTCAGCGGGGCGACTTATGGTTCTGGAGAGGGGCTGGCAACACTCGTTGATACCAAAAATATTGATGTGATTGTTGATATCTCAGAAAAGCATGTCTCGCTTATTCAGCCTGGAGGCCCAGTCATGATATCTGGCAATGGCAATAATTTGCCAGATTTATCCGGGCGGGTCAATAAAGTTATTCCAGTCGCCGATCGAGGTAGGGCTACTGTCAAAGTTCTAATAAAAATGGATGAGAATGATTCCCAGTTTTTTGCCGATATGGGAGTTAGAGTTCGTTTTCTTTCTTCAGCTCATTAAAGGATTAAATTATGTCAAGTACTGGTATTTATATTAATAATCTGTGCAAACAATATAAACAGGGACAAATAGAAACCTCTATTTTTAAGAATTTTGATTTAACGATTGAGGCGGGTGAGTTTTTGGCGATTATGGGGCCTTCAGGTTCCGGTAAAACAACCTTACTCAATCTTATTGGAGGGTTGGATGTACCTGACAAAGGGGTTGTACAAGTTGATGGGGTAGATCTAGCTCAGGCAACAAAGAAGCAGTTAGCCAAACTCCGTTCCCAATCTATTGGCTTTATTTTTCAATTCTACAATCTATTACCATTTTTAAGTGCTCAAGATAACATCGCACTCCCATTACAGCTCACCAAGTTGAGCCAGCAAGAAAAGATGAAACGGGTTGCGTTGGCGTTGGATATTGTTGGGCTAGCAGACAAAGCCAAATCCAGACCAAATCAGCTATCTGGCGGACAGGAACAACGTGTCGCGATTGCTCGTGCAATTGTTTCTGACCCAGCAATTTTATTATGTGATGAACCAACCGGAGATCTGGATCAGGTATCTGCTGATGAGGTTATGGATTTGCTCACAGCCCTAAATACTGAATATAACAAAACGATCATAGTTGTGACGCATGACCCACGGGTTGCTGAACGGGCTTCTCGTGTTATCCATTTCGATAAAGCCGAGCGTTACACACACATCCTAGAATCAGCTAAGTAATGGAGAATGAATAGCATGATTTTATTGATGAAATTAACCTGGCAATCAATGCTTAGGAACCCTATCCGGGCTTTACTGACAATTCTGACTGTTGCATTTGCATTTGCTATTTTTGGTATCGCAGGTGCGGTTGATAAAGCGTTTTCAGGCGGCCGAGATTTATCACAAACACAGCGTTTGATAACAAATCATAAGGTATCCATGGTGAATACAATGCCTATTCACTACGGCGATCAGATTGCTCAACTGAACGGTGTTGAAGCTGTGAGCCATGCTACTTGGTTTGGCGGATACTATCAAAACGAACGTAACCCAGTCACCGTTTTCGCAGTGGACAGCGCCAACTACCTAGACATATTTGATGAACTGATTTTTACCACGCAGCAAAAGCAACAATTTCTGGAAAACAAAATGGCAGCAGCAGTTGGTCGAGCCATGGCAGATGCACAAGGGTGGGCACTTGGCGATCGGGTGAAAATCAATTCCAACATCTGGAGAAACAAACAGAATACAATCGTTTGGGACTTTGAAATTCTTGCAATTTTCGAAGGACGGGACCCTTCTACAGAAACTAATTTGTTTCTCATTCACCATGATGGATTCGATGAAACGCGTAACTATGGCAACTATACCGCTGGATGGTTCTCGACCAAAGTTTCTCCTACCAACAAACAAGCTCAAATGGAAATTGCAGAAGCTATCGATCGTTTGTTTGCCAATTCTGAGTCTGAAACGAAAACCGTTACAGAACAGTCTTTTCTAGAATCTTATACGAGCCAGTATGCGGATATTGGATTGGTATTAACCGTAGTGATGGGAACGGTTGTTGTCATTCTTTTAGTTGTGTGTGCCTCGACGATTGCACAGTCAGCACGTGAGCGTCAACAAGGTTTTGCTGTCTTGATGGCGTTGGGCTTTAGTCCAAGCTGGATTGCAGTTTGGATTGCACTGGAATCATTTTATACCGTTGTTTTTGGGGCTGTGCTTGGTGGTATTTTGGCATGGTTATTTTCCTCTCAGCTCAAAGCGGTTTTCACCGAATTAATTCCAGAAATTGCTCTGGGGGGGGATGATCTACTCTTTGGTTTGATTGTCGCGACAGTGATAAGTCTGCTTTCAGCCATATTGCCGATGCTGGAAGTTTCTCGCGCATCAATTATTACAACCCTGAATCGGAGATAAAGCTATGTATTCGCAAATACCAACATTATTAACTATAGGGTTGCATAGTTTAAAGGCCCGATTATCTGGAACATTTGTCGCTGTTTTTTGCGTTGCTAGTGTGGTTTTTTTGTTTATTTCAGTTCTGTCAATGTTAGAAGGCTTTCGAGAAACAATGGAAAGAACCGGGCAGGAAGACGTGGCTATTGTAATGCGCTCTGGCGCTCTGTCTGAGGTGAATAGCGTATTGAACGTTTCAGATCTGCCCGCAATGCTTACCTATTCTGAGATTGAAATGAAAGACGGAAAAAAATTGGCATCAGGCCAGTTTTATCTCGTGGTAGAAATGGCCAAAAAGAATGGAGCTGTTGTAAATGTACCAATGCGAGGTATTGAGCTTACTGAGCCTGAACTACATCCGTCGTTTCAGCTTACCCATGGTCGAATGTTTAAACCAGGGACCACAGAAGTTGTCGTTGGGGCAGCGGCATCTAGTCAATTCGAAGGCTTACAGATTGGGGAGACTATGACCGTTCAAGGCATTGACTGGGTGGTTGTTGGTATCTTTGAAGACGGTGGTAATGTGTATGAGTCTGAAATCTGGTCTGATTTACACTTTATGCAAGCCGCTTTCAAGCATCAGGAAACATTGCAGTCTTTACGGGTAAAGCTGGTTTCTGATACTGCATTTGAGAGCTATTCATCAGCTCTGGAAAATGATCCTAGGTTTGATATTGAAGTTCAACGTGAAACCGATTATTACGCGTCCGGTGGTAGTGGTTTGATTACACTTGCTCAGAAAACAGTATACCCCATGGCTGTACTTATGATGATTGGTGCCATCTTTGCTGCACTTAATGCTATGTATGCGTCTGTATCCGCCCGGACGACGGAGATTGCCACACTTCGTGCTTTAGGTTTCGCGGATGGTGCTGTATCCATTGCCGTGTTATTAGAAGCTGTTTTGGTTGCATTATTTGGTGGGTTGATTGGAACGGTACTGGTTTTCCTTCTTGTTGATGGTTTCTTGTTTTCTACGATGAATGGTGAAGCATTCAGTCAGCTTGTTTTTCGTTTTACTTTGTCACCGCCACTCATTATGGAAGGTATGAGCATGGCACTTGTCATCGGTGTGGTTTCAGGTCTCTTCCCTGCTCTAGTTGTGATTTATACCCCTTTGAATCGAGCTTTACGTAAAGTGTAACCGCGTTTCTTTGGAAGATAACAGGAGGTACAAAATGAACGTTCAAAAGTTTGTCACAAACCCATGTGATATTGCAATAGTGGGCATGAGTGGTCGATTTCCTGGAGCTCGCTCTATAGAAGCTTTTTGGAAAGCGTTATTAGCAGGGGTTGAATTAACATCGCCGTCAATTGAAGAATATCAATCTATAGAAACTTCCGGTACGTCTGTTCGTCGTCGTATTAATCTAAACAATATGGTTCAAGATCCATTTAGTTTTGATGCCGCTTTTTTTGACATCTCACCATCCGAAGCAAAATTAATGGATCCACAGCATCGGTTGGCTCTGGAGTGTAGTTATGATGCGTTAACTCGAGCGAATATTGCCCATTTGTTGGCACCTAGTAACCAAGGTGATAAGGAGATACCGACGATTGGTTTATTTGCCAGCAAATATAGCAATACTTACCTGCTTGATAGAGTCTATCCAGCCATGATTATGCAAGGGGGAATGTCTGCGCTTCAGTCTCTAATTGGTAATGATAGCGATCACCTTGCACCATTTATTGCTTATAAGCTTGGTCTGCAAGGGCCAGTGATGTCGATTCAAAATGCTTGTTCTAGTTCCCTAGTGTCTGTGCATGTGGCATGTGATTCTTTAATATCCGGTCAGTGTGACGTTGCTTTAGTGACTTCATCAACCATAAGCATGTGGCAAAATGGAACATATGAAGTTGTAGAAGGCGCGCTCACATCCAGTGATGGGCATTGCAAGCCCTTCTCAGAAAATGCCGATGGTACCATTTATTCCAATGGTGTTTGCTCAGTGGTACTTAAGCGTATTCATGATGCAATTCATGATGGAAGTGAGATTTTATCGGTAATTCGCGGCTCGTCGATAAACAATGACGGAGTGAGCCGATTGGGTTACGCAGCCCCCTCTGTTGCTGGGCAAAAAGCGGTGATTGCTAAAGCTCAAGAAGTGGCTGCAGTCGATGGTGCGGATCTGAGTTTTATTGAATGCCACGGAACAGGCACAAGCTTAGGTGATAAGCTGGAGCTGCAGTCATTGAGTGAAGCCATTGGCAACTCGAATCAATCTTCTTCACCTTGCTATCTAAGTTCAGTCAAGGCCAATATTGGTCATCTTGGTGTTGCATCTGGCCTTGCTGGATTGATCAAAGCGAGCTTGGCGCTTGATCAGCGTAAATTACCTCCACAAATTAATTGCGCCAATCCCGTGCCTTTACTGGGAAGAGATGATTCCCAATTTAAGATCAATCCTGAAATCATCACCTTCGCAGAGGGAGAGCAAATATATGCAGGCGTAAGTTCTTTTGGACTTGGTGGAACAAATGCTCATGTTATTTTGTCGAATTGGTCGTCAGTTGGCATGAAAGCTGGGCATAAGGAATCTTTAGTTGATGAAACAATGATTCTCCCATTTAGTGCTCGGACTGAAACGGGGCTTGAACAGTTACTTGACGATACAGTTTTACGTCTTGAAATGTTGACTCCTCTTCAAGCACAGGATATTGCCCGCATACTTCACTTTTACCGTGAAGATCTGCCTTTTCGAGCTGCTGCAATCGTTCGACAAAGTCAGCCTTTTTGTTTTGGGGATGATCTCATGGCACAGATGGAAAAAGGGATATCCAAAACCAAACCACAGCTATATCTATTGTTCCCTGACTCAGAATCAACAACCTGTATGTTAAATTCAGAACTATTAGCAAGAAACGATGTTTATGTTCAAGCTGAGTCCTATTGGCGTCAACAACTTGGTATCACAACAAAAACCAAAGATAAGCTCTACATATTAGCGGAACAAATTACCAGGCAGTGTGCTATAGCTGAGGTTATATCCGCTAATGCTGGCAAAGTTTATGCCGTTACAGGGCATGGACTTGGTTTGATATCAGCAATGCTTTTTTCTCGAAAAATCTCAGGACAAGAAGGTATTTCTTTCATAAACGCACTAGATGCGGGACAAAGCTTATGTGACTTATATACAGAAATATCTTATGTTGTCGAACAAAATACATCTCCATCTAGCGATAACAAGATACAACTGATGCTATCCAAACCAGAGAGCAATCAAGAATATGCAGAACTGTATTTACCCGACCTGCTTAAAGCTGCGATCAACCCAGAAGCTGTGTTTATTGAAGTTGGTGCTCATGGAGAATTCACTGCACTACATAATGATTTTTCTATGTCAGGTCAACGCCTGGCTTTTCATGCTTTTTCAGAAGACCTTTCATTTGGGCTGAATAAGCTCCAAGCTTTTCTTTGGTGTCACGGGCTCTTTAGTTTGCAGTGTCCTGTGCCTCGACGTGGATATCGACCAGTTTTGCCTGTGCCAAGGTTAAATTCAAAGCACTTTGAAATGCCGAGCATTGATATGCGGGAAATGTCGCAATTGAAGACCAGTCCAGAACTGCCGGTCAGACAGCATTTACAACATCTCTGGCATGAGGTTTTTGGTGTAGAAGCCGCTGTAGATGATGACATTATTTTTGAATACGGGGCAACATCACTCACTATTGCTAGGTTTGTAGAAACTGTTCAGCGTGAACTGAATGTTCAAATAGAAATTGCAGATGTCTATGAAATGCCTTCATTCGCGCGCCAAATCAGTTTTATATCAAGTCGAAAAGGAGTTTAACATGAGGCTTATTAAGTTTTTTTTTTCTATCTCCCCATGCTGGCAGTGCTTGGTGCTTCAAATGTCGCTGGAAATACAACAAATGTTCCGTCTCGTGAAAAGATAGATGAACATCTCACTTTTTTAATGGCGCAAGGAGCAATTCCTGGACTGGCAGCTTATGTTTCCACTCCGGATGGAAGCTGGTTGTTTTACAAGGGAGAACAGGAGATTGACAGTGGCAAGGTTGTCAATTCAGAGACAGTGTTCGAAATTGGCTCAAATAGTAAAGCGTTTACAGGCACGCTGGCGGAACTTTTGATTGAGCGGGGTGTGCTTGATCCCAATAAAAATGTGAGTGCGTATGTTCCATGGTTTACCTTATCTTATAACGGCGTTGAACCCAAAATTCGGGATTTAATCCATCATACATCAGGCTTAGCATTTAAAACGATCAGGCACATTCAACAGTACGAAACAGCCGGTTTAGAGCCTATTATTCAGAACTTGATGGAAGATCGGTTGATAAATGAGCCTGGGCGGTTCTTTTCATACGCGACTGCTAATTATACGGTGTTAGCATTTGTGATAGAGCAGATTACAGGCCGGAAATTTTCTGAACTGGTCAAAAAAGAAATTCTGCAACCTATGTCGTTATCGCATACCTGGGTATCAAATGAGGATTTTGTTCCAGAAATGAAAAGTGACGGACATAAAATCAGATATGGACAAGCATTGCCAGTTGAGGCTCCTATCTATTGGGAGCATGCTGCCGGAGGGTATATGCATTCGACACTTCCAGATATGATCCAGTGGACGAAAGCTGTTCAATTAGCCGCTGTGGCTTCTGATTCAGAACTGTATCGAGCAATTAATAAATCTCTACAGCCAGACCAAAGTGTTGCGCCCTCTTCAATCTATGGTTCATTTTACGGCGCTGGTTGGTTTGTATTTCAAACCTGGGGAACTGAATATTATCATTCAGGAACTAATCCAACGTTTTCCTCTTGTGTTGATTTATTGCCTGATTCGAAAACTTCAATTGTCGTGTTGGCTAATTTGAACTCCAACTTAGTGAATGAAAGCTGTCGTTCAATCTTGTTTTATCTCAAAACAGGTTACTTTGGCGAGAGCAATGCATCACTGCGTCAGATCGATCGTTATGCGATGGGGCTATCTGCACTATCTTTGGTCATTATTGTGATCGGTTTATTGATAGGTACTTACCGTTTAACCAGAATCATGAAGGAAAAATATAAACCATCTCGAATTGACCTTGTTAAAGGTGGATTTGCTTTGGTGCTTTGGATGGGGTTTGCGACAGCTATTGTCACAGTATTACCTTCGGTGATGTTCTATATGTTACCACTATCTGTGTTGATTGAATGGGGGCCTCAAAGCATCGAGCAAACAATTATTTTGTGTTGGAGTGCAATGGTGCTGATTGCACTGGTTCGTTTTATGAAAATCTGGCGTTCGCCACTTTCTAAACAGGTAAGTAATTATGAGTACAATTGATCTTTTTTGTCTTCCATATTCAGGTAGCTCAGCCACAATTTTTTATAAATGGCGCCGTATTCTTGCTGATGACATTCATCTGAGGCCGCTGGAATTAGCTGGTCGTGGTACACGTATGCGTGAGCCACTTTATAACAGTGTAGAAGAAGCTGTTTCTGATCTGTATGAGAAGTTTTTAAGTGAATACCAGTCGCAAGAATATGCTATATTTGGTCATTCTGTAGGTGGACTTTTGGCATATGAACTAGCTCATAAAATTATTGAGAAGGGGGACGTTAAAGCACCTGCACATCTGATTTTTTCAGCGTGCCGTCCTCCTCATTTACCGAATGAACAGAAAGTAATTCACTCTTTGCCAAATGAAAAATTTATGGAGAGGATTTTTGCCTTGGGCGGTACATCATTTGATGTACTGGCGACCCCATCTCTGGCAGAGATGTTTATTCCGATCATTCGTGCAGACTATCGGTTGTATGAAACCTACACCTATAGGCAGAAGAAATACAAGATTCCATGTCCGATCACGGTGTTAGCGGGTGCTCGTGATAAATTGGCCCTCCCTGAGAGTTTAATGCAATGGAAGAAGCATGCAGGAAATTCTGACTTCCATCAAAGAGTCTTTCAGAACGCAGGCCATTTTTTTATTTTCAGCCCTAAACCACCTACTTCAGTAGGTGGTTATCATCCGTTTCGGCTTTGCCTGTAAAACTACTCATGCTAAATGCGTCTTTGATTTTTCCAGAAGTCAAAGAGGACAAATAACATGAGTAGATACAATCAAGCTT